>DAOVQV010000215.1 GCA_030628445.1 Phycisphaerae bacterium
GGCCTTCCTCTTCTTCATCGGACTGCTGCTCGGCCAGCGCCACCGTGCCGGCTGCGCCGATCGGCGCCAACGGGAACGGGAGCTTCTCAATGTCGCTGGCGATTCTGAACATGCCGTATGACAGCACCGTTCCCGAGAATCGGCCGTAAAACTGCCCGAAGATAATCATGCCAAGTATGGGCCACCACTCGGGAAGGAAGAAGTTCCGCTGGACAAGCACGTCCGGGTCGGTGGGGGCGTACCACCAAATCTCCCCCATGTGCTCTGCGACGCCGGCGCCTACGGCGCCCTGGCTTTGCACGAAGAACTGGTTCCAGAGCAATCCTTGGAACGGCTGGCCCATGGCGGCGCCGGCCATGTAGAAAAGCACGAAGACCTGGGGCCTTCTCAGGGTCTTGTGGGCTCGGCGGGCGACTTCCAGGAAAAGGATCGTGGTGACCCACTGCGACGCCCCGCCTATGCCCTGGCCGATAAGCAGCCCCATGTAGATGGACCCGGGGACCATGACCAGGGCGATGAACAGCGCACCGCACAGCGCCGCCCATGAGAAGCCGTCCTCGAACTTCGACGGTACCTTCATGATGTTGCGGAACTGTTCGAGCTCTTTGTCGAGCTTCAACGGACTCACGTCAGGTCTCCAATCGTCCGGTCGTCCACCTGCTCCTTCGACAGCGAATCCCAGGCTTCCAGCGTGCGGCTGCGGTATTCGTCCATCACCTCGGTAGTCAACGATCGCCAGATCAGCAACTGCTTGCGGAGATCATTTATGAAGACACGATTCGCCCGGCGCCAGTCGCCATTGGTGCCCGTCAGGCGATAGATGAGGATGCGGATCTCATTGATGCCTTCGATTTCGCTGGGCTGGCTGAGCAGGGCGAACCGCTGGTTGACGCCCAGGTCGAACGGCGCCAAGGCTACGTCCGCCACGACACCCAGCATGTCGCTGTCGGCCTGGCGGAATAGGTGGATGTCGGTGGTAGTAAAGATTCCCAGCGAAGTGTCGGTGTAGTTGTCGAAGTGCTCCTTCAGGAAGCTGGCCACGCCCGTTATGTCGTACGCCGACACCGTAAACGGGAAGATCAGGTCGTACAGGTCGCCGGCGGGTCGAGGAATCTGCCACGAGCGCTGAATGCCCGGGTTCGCGCTGCGCGAAGCCTTCATCGCGGGGTAGATCGTCGAGATCAGCACCGTGCCCATGACGATGATGATGGTCCACGCGGCGGTGGTGGAACTGTAGTTGATGTCCGGCACGGATATGTTCACGCCTTCCAGCGAACTGAACCAGCCCAGCAGTCGGGCGACGGTTTGCCCCAGCAGGTACCCGCCCATCCCGCCGATGATGGCGTAGACGCTTGCCTCTGCGAAGAACAGGCTCGCAACGTGTCGCGGCGCCAGGCCCAGCGAACTGAAGGTGTATATCTCCCGTTCGCGGTCGGAAACGCTTCCAAGCATCGTGGCGAAGATGATCAGCCCGCCCAGGATCAACGGAATTAACAGGTCCGAGATGCCGCTCGCCTCGGTCAGGGCGGTGAAGTTCATTCGGAACACGCCCTCGCTGGACCCGTGGTACGTCGGCATGGTGATGGTCGCCACCTGCCCGGCGAGCTTCTCCACGTCTGCGGCGTCGCCTTTGGGGTAGATGGTCACCGCCCGAGTCTTGCCGCCGAGCCGGTCGCGAGCGTAGTCTGCTCCGACGACCACAATGCGTTCCACGCCGTAGGCAGAGAACTGCGCGCCTTCGATCTCCGGCTGCTCCTTCAGTCCCTGCTCGCCGCCGACCTGCTTCTGCTGGAGTTTGCTAAAGGCCTCGCCCCCGCCGGAAATCTGGTAGTTGACGGGCACGATGTTGGACCCTTCGATGGTCTTGTGGCTGGCCAGTTGGTCGGTCACAATGCCGGCGTAGGTTACGTCAAAGCCGCTCAGCAGTAGCGTGGTCTTGCCGATATCCTCATCCGTCAGGCCCAGCTCGTCGGCAACGGCATCGGTAACGAAGATGCCGTCCCCGTTCAGCATGTCCATCCTGGCGCCGCTAGCGAACAGGCGAGCGATGTCGGGCTGCTTCTTGACATCCATGAAGTCCATCCCGATTGCCCCCGATATCGAGACGATCTTCTTCGTGTCGTCGGTGCTCAGCAGCTTATCCGTTGACATTCCGGAGGAACTGGCGGCCTGGGCCTCCGCGGCCGTGGGCGATACCCAAACCCTCGCGACGACATCGGCCTCGTCGCCGAGATACCCCCCGACGGTCTCGGCGACTGCGTCGTCCATCGGCGCCCATAGCGGGTCGCGGACGATGATCCTCGGCGGCAGTGAAGACAATGGGCCCTTGTAGGTCTTGCGGTTGCCGAAGGAACTGCCGAACGAGGCGAAAGTCAGGATGGTGAAAGTCAGTAGAACGACGGTGACGGACGTGAGGATCGTCCGGAGCGGTCTGCGGCGCATCGTCGAAATGCCCATCATTACAGCCGCGCCCATCGTCGAGATGCGGGACACGTCTGTGCTGTGGACCGTCGCTCCCAGCCCCTGCATCCGCTTGACCTCTGTTTGAAGCTTGCGAATAATGATGAAGATGACCGTCGTGCTCAGCAGGATGATCGTAAAGGCCAGGAAGATGACGATTGGCGTGGCGGCGATCCTGAACGCCGGATTGACGATATACAGCAGAACGAACGTGCCCAGGAAGAATATGACAAACCACGAGATCTGCTTGTAGATGTGCGGCGTGCCGATGATCAGGCGCTCCATGGCGAAGGCAAATGGCATCGCCAGCAACAGCAGCAGGACGACAGCCTTGACCAGGTCGTTCATCACGTTCTTCAGCGGCCCGTACACCCGGCGCGACAGGGCCGCCGAAACCACCAGATCGGCTACGTACTTCAACATGCCCTGGCCCTCAGGCCCGGCGCGTATGGCGTCTTCCTTCGTGTCGCGGGCGTCGCCGCTGATGTGCGTCAGAGACTCCTGCTTGATCCGATTCACTGTCAGCACCTGGAGGCGGGAGTCGTTGAGATTGCCCAGGTCGTTGGCGGAGTGCAGCATGGCCACCGGGTGCGAGAACTCGTCCGCCAGGCTGTTCAGCGGAATGCCGATTCCTTCCTCCAGATGAGGGGCGTTTTGGTTGTTGAGGATGACCATCGCCCCGGGGTTGAACAGCTTCACGCCGTCGCCGGTATAGGGAGCGAACAGCGTGATCGTCTGCCCGGCCTCGCACGCGAGATGCTCCTTGGCGCCGAACTTGGATGTGGCGTTGTCCGCCATGACCGTCGTCGCGACGGACCGCTGGAAGCCGTAGTTGACGATCGTTATGGACCGCACTTTGGTGACCGTCACGAGGACCGCACCGACGGTCTCGACGTTGGAGACGTAACGGATGATGCCGCGCGACTTCTCGGAATTGGCTACATGGCAAATCTTGCCCGGCGGCGGTCTGACGTCGTCCGGCTCATCGAATATGGCGGCGAATCGGGCCGGATAGGTGTACCTGGCGCCAACAGTGGTCGCCGGGCCGAGAGCGTAGAATCCCTTGCTGTCAGTCATATATATCAACTGTCTGACATAGCCGGGGATTGACTTGTCCCTGTCCCACGTTTCATTGTCGTAGATTGCCCC
>DAOVQV010000041.1 GCA_030628445.1 Phycisphaerae bacterium
CGCTGCTGAATTTTACCGGCGTCGTTTGGGTCGAGGGTCATTCCAAGTGGACCTTGATAACGCTTGGGGGGTCCAAAGGCAAATACAGAAAGCTGAGACGCGAAAGCTGAAAACAAAAAGCCAATCACCGGGGTTTCTCTTTGAGCTTTGTTCGGTGCACAGCGTCGATTTGTCGGTGGGTTTCGTCATCGCGGGACGTGTGTTTTTGAGCAGCCCCGCCCGGTTACGTGGTGGTGCGCATAATCAACTGCTGGAGCTGCTTGACGTTGGCTTGTGTGGTGCGAAGCACCACCTTCCTCCCGTTGGGAGCGATGATCTCAAGGTGCGTCCCATCCTTAGCCGTCCTCGGCGTAAGTTCGAATTTTTCCGTGAGGGGGATTTCCACGTGCGCGAGGCTCTTGTGATAGATCAGCTTCAAATCGGTCAGCACCACTCCGGCCAGGCCGGCCTCGGCCTTGGCGAACTCGGCGTCGGGGATGTAGAGGAGAAACCGCTCGCCCTCCTGAGCCTTATACCAGCGTTTGATTCGTATCCGCACAGTAAGAGGTAAGCGTTGCCATGGCCTCGCCGAGCCGCTAAGGATCGCCCTGCGTATCTGGGCATGAACCTCGCTGCGATCGCCGCAGACGGCCAGGACGAACCCCTCGGCTTGAGGGATGGAAGAAATCCCCAGTTCGCACACCTCGCTTTCTCCGACGGCGGCCGGGTGGACATCCGTCACCACAGCGCCGACGGCCGAACACGAGTTGCAAACGTAGTACGGAAACGGCAGCGAGTACGGCTCGGGCAGGTTCTCGATTGGGTTGAGCACGCCCAGAAGATCACGTCCGCTCAGGTCGCTTACCTTTCGCAGGGTGTACACCTGGCGGGCCTCCATCGCCTCCACCTGGGCGCGGGAACCTCCCCTCAACTTGGCCGACCAGAAGATCAGATGGACCGACAGGGGGCGCCTTGCCCCGCAGATAAGGCACTGCTGAGGGAAGCTGCTGCGGAAGTCCTCGTTGTAGAGCAACCTGGAATCGAACCGGAAGAACGCTCCCATATCGTCCACGTGGTCCAGCCGGATAGGGAAGATGGGTTTCCTGGTCGGTGGTCTTGGCTGTTGAGGCTTGGCGGCCTTGCGCAGCGGGGGGGTGGGTCGTCTGCGAGGTTTGGGCGGGGTGACCTTGGGTTTCTCGCGGGCGGCCGCCTCGTCCAGCCAGCTCATTACATCATCGCCGCTGGCGGGGGGGCCTTCGGTGGCTTGGTCGATCGGCAGCTGGACCGTGAAGTTCTCTCCACAGCTCGGGCAGGTCCCTTGCTTACCGGCGAGCTCCTCGGGAACGACCAGTTCCGCACCGCAGCTCGGACATGACAGGCGTATCTTGGTCATTGTGCTCTGCGCTCCGCGTAACAGACGTGACCGCTTCGATTATGCCGCCCGCTGAAAGGGCGCAAGATGAGACATAACAACCAGCCGCAGACCTATATACGAAGCATCAGGTTTTCGCTTGGCCTGGCAAATTAAGGATAGCAGACTATTTGTTATACCGTCAAGGTATCTCCATCAGTTGAGGCGTGACTTTGCCGATAGTAAAGCAAGCCAGCGTCGGCCCGCAGCGACCTTGGAGGGTAGATGGTCGGGAGAGGGTCTCCAAGGGCGTTGACCTTGGTCACTTGCAGTAAGGAGGTTAAGGAGGTGGGCCCCAAGCGACCCGGATTTGCACTCGCAAGGAGTGGTCTGCGTATTATAATGCGGCGAGGCGGCCTAAACCGCTCCAGGAACTGATGTGGGTGGGGGCGGAGCTTCGTCTTTGATCTTCGAGGAACGTCTGACGGGAGAATGTGGTGACTCGTATTTGGTCTAAGATCCTTGTTTGGGTGGGTGTGGTTCTGTGTGTCTCTTCGGCGTCTTTGGGTCTTGAGGCGACGATGGCTCCGTCTACCGCGCCGGCGGCGCCCCAATCGGCGCCGGCGACAATGGCGGCGGGCTCAGCGCTGGAGGGCAAATCAGGGGAATACATCGCGGCAGCAATCGCCGAAGTGCTGACCGGACATTTCGCTGAAGCCGGCGAGCAGATCGACAAGGCGTCCGAGATTGTACCGTCTGATGAATCAATCGCCGCTGCACGCGACTTGTTTCAGGGCTACAGACGCCGAATACGGCAAGCCGAGGCCGAACGACGCGCCGAGTATCACGAGGCGGTTAGACGCGTCCGCTGGTGCATGATAGCCCAGAGGTCGCTTGGCGGACTACCGCCCGGACTCGAAAAGAAGCTTCGCGCGAAAGTTGAGGAGGTGGCCTCATCCTGCGGTAAGGTGGGCGGGAGTGAGTCTCTTCGGGACGCGGCCACGGAGGAGGCGGCCAGGCTCAAGGCCGACAGCGCCGAAGCGTTGACCAAGTCGCAGCAGCTGCTGGGCGAGGCGGCGAAACTGTTAGCTGACGATGATTCGGACTACGGCGAGACTTTCCGGGCACTGGCCAAGAAGCTGTCACGCGAGATCGAATCCTGGAAGCAGCTTTGGGAGTCCGTGCAGACCGACACACCCGAAGGCCGCGACCTGGGCGCCGATGAGCTTAAGGTCATGGAAAGCAATCTGGCCGAGGCATTGGTGGATGTTGAGTCCATGGTCGCGGAGAAGCCCTGGAGGATTGCACTCATGCGGGCCAAGGAGGAGGCCCGTGAGCTGGCGGCGGATCCGGAGAGTCTCCCCGATCAACACTGGTACAAGGACGTGATCGGCGACATCGAACGTCGCGGACAGGAAGCAGTCCGTGATGCCAAGTGGTACGACGCGCTGAGCGCCTACGCGGGCCTAAGCAAACTGTCCCCTGACAACGAAGAATACCAGAACACGCTGAAGCTTATACGGCGGCATGTACGGATGCTGGGTCTGTACGGGAACGAGCGAAGTGACGATCCGTCCGCGCCACCCGGGCCGGGGGAGGCGGGTCTGAAGCAACCGGCGACACGGGCGACAGGCGACCGGGTCGCGCCCGAGCCTGCTCGATGGGAGAGGATGGTATCCGGAGTGGACGCCGAGATGGTCGACAGGACCATCAGACGCCTCAGCGCCTCCTACGTGACGGCGGTGGATTTTCGCAAGCTGACGCGCGGGGCGCTGCTGAGCGTCAAGGTCCTCGCCCAGACGCCCCAGGTGGCCGACACCTTCCCCGACCTGCGCGACGAGGCCAAGAAACAGCGATTCATTCAGATCATCGATCGCCAGTTGGACGCGGTCGCCAAGACGGACCGCGTTGACGATCTGGACCTTCGTCTGGCGTTTAACGTCGTCCTGCGGGCATCGGAGCGGACGGTCAAGATACCGACGGAGGTCGTGGCAATTGAGTTCGCCGAGGGTTTCCTGGATGAGCTGGACAGATTCAGCGCGGTGATCTGGCCGAACAGCGTGGCCGATTTCCGCAAGCATATGTTGGGGCAGTTCGTGGGCGTCGGGATTCGCATCAACAAGGCGCCGGATGAGCCCCTCAAGGTCCTCACGCCCCTTGCCGGCTCGCCCGCCTACAAGGCCGGAATTCGGGCCGGCGACGCGATTCTCGCCGTCGATGGGTGTCCGACAAAGGACCGCGACATAGACGAGCTGGTCGACAGCATCATGGGCGAGAAGGGCACGAAGGTCGTGCTTACCGTCAAGAGGCGCGGGGGCCTCAAGCCCATCGACATTCCCGTCGTCAGGGACAAGATCTTCATACGCACGGTTAGAGGTTGGCGTCGGCGGCCGGTAACGGGCGAGTGGGACTACGTCCTCGATGCCGATCAGTCCATCGGATATATCCGCATTACACAATTCACGGATGAGACACCCCGCGACGTTCAGAAGGTTCTGAAGAACTTGCGAGCCGACGGGATCAAGTCAATTGTGCTGGACCTCCGGATCAATCCGGGGGGGCTGTTGCGGTCGGCGGTGGCTGTGGCCAACGAATTCGTCGACTCCGGGCGGATCGTCTCGACTCGCGGGAGGCAGGTCTTCTCTACGACGAAGAACGCCAAGTCGGGCGGGACGTTTCTCAGCGGCGACCTGGTGGTGTTGGTGGACAAACTCAGCGCCTCTGCCGCTGAGATCGTCTCGGGCGCGCTGAAGGATTTGGGTCGAGCCACAATCGTCGGGAAACGGACGTACGGAAAAGGCAGCGTCCAGAACGTAATTACGCTTCGTCACGATCCCGTCACCCGCCAGCAGCTCGCCTCGTTGAAGCTGACCACGGCGTACTACTACGTCGGCGACTCCGAGCGCCTGCTGCATCGGGAAAACGGCGCTGAAAGTTGGGGCGTCGATCCGGACGTTGAAGTGAGCATGACGCCCAAGCAGACCGACCGCTGGCGGGAAATCCAATTCAGCAACGAACTGCTTCAGGATACCCAAACGGATGAGTTGGATCAGGATCTCGCCGCCCAGTACGATCACGACATCCAATTGCAGACCGCCGTCGTCCTGCTGAGGTTAATGCAACTGCAACACGCCCACCCCTCTGTCGCAAAAGCCCCTCCCGCCGAAGCCCCCGTTGTGCCTCCGGTCCAGGTGCGCTGAGGTTCGACCGCCGCGTCATTCGCTGGGGGGCGGTCCGGGCGGGGGTTTATCGGCCGGTTGGGATTCGGCTGGTTCGGGCGGGGTGGCAGAGCTGTCTATCACCGCCGTTTGGCCCATCAGATCCCCCAGTCGCTGGTGATTACGGTTCAGCGCGACCAGCAGCACGATCAGCAGGAACAGGGGGGGCCAGTAAAGCTCGACGATCTTGACCAGGTTTCGCAATAGCACGGCCCGCAGACCGGCTCTGGTCCCTTCGGAAGCGGTGACGCGGAGCTTGAATATCAGTTTTCCCACCGTCGCGCCGAAACGCAGTTCCATGACGACCCCATAGGCCGTGAAGGAAAGGAACGTCAGAATCTGCGCATAAGCGCCCGCCGGTGACATGCTGTATTGTTGGGCGATACGCCATATTTCGCTCCACTCCAGCGAATGGCCGCCCAGCCCCTGCGGGCGAAACACGACGAACCCGAGCATGTAGAACGGCAGGAAGTCCACCACAAGCGCAGTCAGCCGCCTTCCCAGCGGCGCCGTGCGGACACCTTTGCCCAGGACGAACGGTTTTGGGGGGGTGCGCGGCCGAAACGCCAGCAGAGGGATGAAGATCGCCACCATCACGGCCCACATGAAATAATCGAGGATCCTGCGGCCGCTATCGTCCTGGGGCGGACCGGGCAGCAGTTTCATCTCAACAGGCGCCAGTAGCTGCCCGTCAAGCCCGCAAGTCGTAAAGTGTCTTGTCTCCTCTTTGTCCCACACCAGCGCCACTCGATCGCCCAGGCGCCCGACAAGGATGGGCGTATCTCCCGGCCAGGTCGCCGCCGCATCAGCAAGAACCATCGGTTGATAGATGAACTTTTGCTGTTGCGGGCTTAGCACGGCGATCGTAAGGGCCTTTTTTGCCCCCTGCAGCTCGGCGGTCGTGGCGAACACCAGCACTACCTTACCGTCCAGCCTGGTCATCGCCGGCGCCTCGGCGCGGGCGAGTGGGGGTTCCAGCTTGAGGGGGGTCCATTGTCCAGCTTCCCAACGGACAAGGCGGTTGTGGCCGGAGGCGGTGTCTCGGATGAAGACGTACAGTGCGGTTTCCGTTGCCGTCGCCAGTAGCTTATCGTTGGGCCCGATCGGTTGCTGGGCCGGGCCGGTCAGCTGTCTCCATTGGTTCCCCAGGTTCTGATAGACGGCCCATCCGCCCGGCGCCGCTGACTGGGGGGCAGGAGGCTCACTTGACGGGTGGGCTTGGCTGGCCGGGTCAGGCGGAGCTGCTGATGGGGTGATCGCCAGGATTGTCGGGGCATCTGCCGAGTCGAAACCCGCCGGCGCGGCACAGACCGCCAGCGGCGCCGCGTGGAGGGTTCGACCCACCAGCGGGCTGCTCGGTTGGCTCAGCGGGAAGATCAGGTACCCCCCGCCGCTCAGCAGGACGTGCAGTCCGTCGCCCATGGCGCCCGTTGCGACAACTTTCCCGGAGATACCGTTGGCGAACCAGCGCCAGTCCTTCCCTATGGGTTTGGCGGCGATGTCGAATCTGGCGAGTTGCTCGTCACAGATGACTAGCCAGACCGCACGTTCGGCGCCGGTTAGATACTGCCCGTCAGCTGCGACCTGGCCCGCAGATGCGCCTAAGATGCACAGAAAAGCGACCGCCCTGGCCCAGGCTGCTGCACTCACCTTTGCCCGCCTCCGTGCTCCAGGTGACGGTCGACCTGTATGACGTCGTCCGGTGCGACGGGTGGATCGAAACGGGCCGCGGCGGCCGGGTCGCCCCGCTCGACCGTCGTCATCTCGGACAGCCTGATGCGGATGCGGCTCTTGCGGGCCGGCCAGTTGATCTCGATATCCGTCGGCATGACGGGGGAGGAGGCGCCGGCGCGGCCGGTTTCGATGGGTTTGTATTTCTTGAGCTTGCCCGTCAAAACGCGCCGTCCCTCGGCGTTGAAAAACTTGACCAGGAACGGGCGGCGGGGCTTGGCGTCGTCCCACCGGAAGTAGATCTCCCTTCTGAAGACGAGAAGACCCGTGTCGACCTGGCGGTCGAGGTACGTAAGGACGTAGGCGAACTCGCCCGGTTCGTCCTGCATGGAGAGGGCGACGGTCGGGATGGTGGTGAAATCATCCGGCAGCTGGCAGATGCTCAGCACCGCCAACAGGTCGTTGGGGTCTATCGGGAGCAGTTGTACGGTGGCGGCGCCGGAGAGGCCTTGGCGGCCCCAGAACGCCTTTCCGCGGTCGC
This sequence comes from Phycisphaerae bacterium, assembly GCA_030628445.1. GTDB lineage: Bacteria > Planctomycetota > Phycisphaerae > SM23-33 > SM23-33 > DAOVQV01. The sequence continues at coordinate 6,761 of DAOVQV010000041.1, forward strand.
CCGCGAGGTACCAGAAGTAATAGATCCCCTCAGCGGCGCTAAGCCCGACACGGAAGACCTCCAGGCCCGACTGCGTTCCTCGCAGGACGAAATCGGCGGGGTCGCCCCCCTTGGGATCCTTACCCAGCAGAATAACGCCGTCCGGGTGGAAGGTTATCGCCACCCCGTCCTCTGTGGGCACCGTCACGTCCATTTTAGCCCTGGCCCAGAGGCGCGGAACGGCGGCGGCGTTGGTGTTATACTCGGCGACCAGCTGACGGCGAGAGACCATCGTCTCCGGGTAGGGCGGGGCGCATCCAGCCGCGGCGATCGCGATGCATACCAAGGCTGCTGTTCGCAATAACCCTTTCACAGTTCGGCCTCCAGGATCTGCCCGAGCTGGTCGGACACCTCGGCGATTCTGTCTTCGTCCATGTGCGGGTCGATTACCTTGCAGCCCTTATCGCTGCCCTTGACGTGCATCTCCCATACGTCCGCCTCCGGCGAGGCCGATTCGGTCCCGTCGTAGACGAGCAGCTTCTTGCGCATCAGCAGAAGCCCCAGCACGAAGCGGAAGTTGATCTTCCCCGGTGCGTCCGTTCCCTCCAGGCGCCGGAAGAAGTCGACCAGCAAATCGTCGTCGATAAAGGTCTTCTTCTTTTCGTGCGGGCGGGGGATGCAGGACCGCCAGGTCCCGAAAAGCTCATCTTGCTCGTCGCCCGCTTGGTTCTCCCAGCACTCCGCGCAGAAATCTTCGCGCTGCAAGTCGGTTTCGGTTTCCTTAAGGGCGGCGACGATCTGCTCGCCCGGTTCCAGGTCCTTACCGCACCGGACGCACTGCCCGCTGGTCTTGGCGATGTTGTATTCCTTGGCCATGTCTGTTGGTGCTACGGGAGATACTGCTTGACCGCGGCCTCGATGGCGTCCCGCAGCTTCGCGGCCTTTTTAAGGTCGCCCGTCGAGGCGGCGCGTATCTCGTCGGCTTCGTTTGCGTCGGTAAGGTTCGGCGCGTTTATGCGAACGTTGTAATCGCTCAATCGCACGACCGCAACGCTCAGCGCCGCCGAGGCCACCAGGTCGCTGACCAGGTACGGGTTGCACTTGTCGGACAGCTCGTCCAGATCCCCCAGCACCGCCAGGGCGAGCTTGGTCATCTCGCGCGGGATGTTGATAGCCTCCGCCACTGCCAGCTGCACCGCCTCATCCTTTTCGGGCCCGTCGTCCATGCGGGTCGTCTCCTGGTAGTACTTGTAAGCGGCCATGTCGTCGCAGACCAGGTCCTCGAACATCCCGCGCGCCCGCGCCAGCCGCTTCGCCACCGATGAGTGAAGGTCCTTGTGGGCGGCGAACTTCTTCTTTCCGCGCGTGAAGTTCAGGGCCATCTCCCCCAGTCCCACCGCCACAGCGCCGACCACTCCCGCCACGGACCCGCCACCCGGGGTGGGGGTTTTGGCGGCTGTTTGGGCGGCAAAATCGCGCACCGACATCGATAACATATCTTCCGTCTCGCTCAACGTATCTCTCCTGTATTGGCGTACCAATTAGTTCTTGTCCGCGCCGGTGGTTCCAAAGACTTGCGGTTGCGGCGTCGTGACGATCGTCACAAACCCGCCGCTGAGGTATTTTTTCCCAGCGTCCAATACATCCTGCGCGGTTATTCTCCCGTAATGCTCCGCCAGGCGGCGCCGGAAATCGTATCCGAATCCGTACAGCTCATCGAGCGTAATCGCCAGGGCCAGCTCGACGGTTGCCTGGTTTTCCAGCAGCTCGGCCGTGAGGATTACATTGACAGCCCGGTCGATTTGCTTTTGCGTAGGCTGGTGGGAACTGGCCTTTTGCAGGTTCCGGCGGATGATCCGCACGACCTGGGACGCCTTGTCGGGCTCGGCCGCTGCGTAGGTGACAAACGCACCCGGCGCCAGCCCGGCCCAGTTGTACGCGTGCACCACATATACCAACCGCTTACCGCGCAGCTCCGTGTGGAGCCACCCCGCCGGTAAGCGATACCCGCTGATGATGGTGTCCAATACGGTGATCGCCAAGCGGTCTTGAAGGTCCGCCAGCTTCATTCCGGGTGCGGCGAGGATTATTCCCGCCACCTGGTTTGTGGTCGTCAGGACGTGAAGCTCACCGTCCGGGGCGACCTGGCGTGAGTGTGGGATCGCAAGCTGCACCTCGCCTTTCGGTAAGCGCGCAAAGACCCGCTGGACTTGTCGGCGGGCCGACGCCGCGGCGAAATTTCCGCAGATCGTCAGCACGCTCGAAGCGGCGAGAATGTGCTCAGCGTGATAGGCCGCCAGCTGCTCGGCTGTTGCGTCGCCCAGGACGTCCTTGGACCCCACAGTGAGCATCCCATACGGCGAGTTCGTGAAGAACTTCCCGCGGAAGAACTTTTGAAGCTGGGAAGACCAATGCTCATCCACCTTATCGACCGCGGCGAGCAATTGCGGACGCAGGACA
>DAOVQV010000096.1 GCA_030628445.1 Phycisphaerae bacterium
CGGAACATTAAACCTTAAAGTGCTCTAGCGGCAAAGCCATGCGGCTACTTTCTTAGCCGCGTCGGGTCGGGCCAATCGGCTGGCCGCCTGGGACATCTGCTCAAGCGTCGCCGAATGCTTAAGCAGCGGGAAGATGACATCACCGGCCCTGCGGGCGTTGGACCGCGCGTCGCTGACGTCTTCAACGATGACGGCCGCGCCGGCAGCGGCCAGTTCGGCGGCATTCAGACGCTGGTGGTCATCCCGATGGTGCGGGTATGGCATCAGGACGGCCGGTGTCGCCGTCGCCGAAATCTCAGCCACCGTCACGGCACCGGCCCGACCCAGCACTATGTCGGCCGCCGCGTAGGCCAGATCCATCCGGTCGCAGTATTCTAAGCGGCAAACCTCCATCTTCTGCGGGGTGGTCGCTTCGGTCCGCTCCACCGGGTCAGCTCCGGTGATGTGGATCATCTGCCACCCGGCAGAGACCGAGTCAAGACCGCGCCCCAACTGACCCACCGTTTCGTTGATTGACTCGGCCCCGGAACTGCCGCCCAGAACCAACAGCGTACTGAGGCCCGCGCGAAGGTGGAAGTATTCGACGGCCTCGGCCCGACTGGCCCCCAGCATAGCGCCGCGAATGGGACAACCAACGCTGCGGACTTTCTCTGCGAAGCGCCGCTTGAAGCGCTGTGACGTTGAGTCGAACTGCGTGAAGATGGCAAAGGTGTATTTAGCGAGGTACCTGTTGGAAATCCCAGGGACGGAATCGGGATTAAGGATGGCCGTTCGGATCCGATCCCGAGCAGCCCTTCGTACCGCTGGAACGGCCGCGAAGCCCCCAAGCCCCAGCACAGCAGCGGGTCTCAGGTCGCGAATCAGGTCGCGCACCAGCAAGCTCGAGGCGTGCCAAGAGCCGGTGAACTTACTCCAACCTCGCAGGCTTCGCGGCAGCGGGCGGACCGGCTGAGCAACAACAGCATATTCGGTCAAATCGAGGATGCGCCGATCCAGGACCCGCCCCGAACAGACGAAGACAACCCGGGCGTCTTCATTCATGCGCGAGACTTGCTCGGCGACGGCCAGGCCCGGGTACAGGTGCCCGCCGGTTCCCCCGCCGGCAAAGAGGTATATCGGACCGCTCATAGCGTGACCATGTTAACGCCGGACTGCTCCGCCGGCTAGGTGCCAGTTGATTCAAAGCCCCTGACGGAATCCAGGCCGCCTCAAGTCCTTCTGCGTGCGGTGACGGAGATAATCAGCGCCGCTGCTGCTGCGGAGGTCAAAAGCCCCGTCCCACCGGCCGAGACGAATGGCAAACCTATCCCCGTCGGCGGCGCCACCACTACATCCACCGCCACATGCAGCAAGACCTGGAAGGCGATCATAAAGCCCAGCGACCCGCACAGCAGCCGCCCGAGCTGATCCGCAGCCCCCGACGCAGCCTTACGCGCCTGCCAGATCCAGATCAAAACAACCCCCAACAGCAGCATCGCACCGGCCAGGCCGCACTCCTCGGCGAACGTCGCAAATATGAAATCCGTCGCCCCTTCCGGTAAGAATCCTTGCTTTATCATACCGCTGCCCAACCCCTTACCCAAGTATCCGCCGGTCAGAATGGAAAGCAGCGACTGGCGCGGCTGATACGCGCTGGGGTTCGTGGTGGACCACGGATCGAGCAGCGCCATGATCCGCGCCATGCGAAAAGGGCTGAGAAAAACGAACAGACTTCCTCCGCCCAGACCGGCCGCGCCCAGGGACGCAAGGTAGTACCACCGGACCCCCGCCAACATGAGCACCGCCGCCGCGCTGATGCAGATGAGCACGGCGGCGCCGAAATCCTGTGTGACAACCAGCACCGCACAGACGCCAATCAAGGCGACGGCGGGTAAGAATGTCTTGTGGAAGCTTCGCCGATCAGTCCCTGGTCGCGACAGCCAGACCGCCAGAAAGATCACCAGCGAAAGCTTGATCAGCTCGGACGGTTGAAACCCGATCGCGTATCTGGCCGGGCCGAGACGTATCCAGCGCGCCCTCCCGCCAGCGGCGTACCCAACGCCCGGGACAAAGACCAAGACCCCGCATACCAGCGCCGCGGCCAGTAGACAAGCGGGAATAACGGGGAAGCGATCAGGTTCACCCAGTCCGATCCGCCCGAAGCGCCTCTTACCCAATAACCAACGGTAATCGACTACCCACCCGGCGCAAAGAACCAGCGCGGCGGCCAGTGCGAAGATGGTGTGTCGCACGTCCACCCGAGCGTACCAGTTTCCGTAGCTGACCACCGAGGCCGTGGCGCTGTGGACCATGACCACACCAAGACCCAGCAGTCCCAAGCTGCCCAACATCAGGGCCTGTCCGGTCGGATTGGCTCCCATCGCCACACGCCCGGTCGATTCACTGCTCCATCCCACGCGAGATCTCCGCTGCCGCATCTGTGAGTGACCGAATAAGGTATGCTTGTCTTATCGGAGTTTCAGCGTCGCCAGCGCCAGTGCAGCGAAGATGATTCCCACAATCCAAAGCCTCGCGACGACCTTGCTCTCCGATAACCCCCCCAGGTGAAAGTGATGGTGCAGGGGAGCACAGCGAAACAGGCGCCTTCCCCCCATCCCGCCCGGGCGCTTCGTCAGCTTGAAGTATCCGACCTGCAGGACAACGCTGATTACCTCCAGGACGAAGACGCCGCCGGCGATCAACAGCAGCATCTCCTGGCGGGTGACGACAGCCACGTACCCCACCAGCCCCCCTAAAGGCAGCGAGCCCGTATCCCCCATGAACACTTGGGCCGGGGGAGAATTAAACCACAGAAAACCCAAACATGCCCCCATCATCGCCGCACAGAGGATCGTCATCTCCTCCGACCCGGCCACCAGCGGGAGGTGGAATATGCTGGACCACTCCTGGACACCCACGATCCAGGAGATCACCACGAAGAACCCGGCGACGATAACCAAACACCCCGCCGCCAGACCGTCCATCCCGTCGGTTATGTTCACGGCGTTGGAGGAGCCCACCATCGTCAGGACGGTGATGAAGATATGCGCCAGCAACGGGAGGTAAATCGGATCGGCCTTGAACGGGAGGTAGAAGTGCTGGGAGGGCTTGACATACATACTGTAGGATCGCATGAATATGGAGATCAGCACGGCCAGGCCCACTTGAAAGAGGATCTTCTCCCAGCTTTTGAGCCCGTCGCGCGAGCCCGTCCCGGCGGAATATCGCAGCTTGATCCAATCGTCAACTGCCCCCAGCCCGCCCAGCCAGAGCAATACCAGCAGGCCCATTCGAATGTAGAAATTCCCGAGGTTCGCAAAGACCAGGACGGTAACAAGTATCGCTATGACGATCAGAATCCCGCCCATTGTGGGTGTGCTGGACTTCTGTCGGGTCAGTTCGTTCAGGTCGGCCCGGTCGAACTGGGGGCGGTCGCCCAGCTTGCGGCGGATCAGGAAGCGGATCGTTCTGGCCCCCAGAAGCGTGACGATCAGGAAGCTCAGCACGGCCGCCCCGGCCATGCGAAGGATCAGGCCTTTGTAGAAAAGATGGATCAACGCTTCGCCTTCCGCGATGTTTTTCGGCTGCTGGTCGTTTTGCGTCTCTTGGTTGTCCCAGCGGACCTGGGTCGCCCTAGCGCCGATCGGACGGGCTCGATCAGTCTTTCCATCTCCATCGCCCGAGAGCCCTTAATCAGGACCGCATCGCCGCGGCGCAGCAGCTGACCGACCGCATCGGCGGCCTCGGCGACCGAACCGTAGGTGGCGTTGGGGCGGGCTGCCTTGGCGGCGCCGGCGGCAATGTGGCGGCCCAGAGGTCCCACCCCCACAACGAGGTCGACGTTTCTGGTGGCGATACCATGGCCGGTCTGGAGGTGCATCTGTTCAGCCTGTTCGCCAAGTTCGAGCATATCGCCGGCGATAAAGACGCGTCTGGCGCCCTGGATGTCGGAAAGCACGGCCGCCGCCGCAGCCATGCTGGCGGGGTTGGCGTTATAGGCGTCGTTGATTATCACCCCGCCGTCTACTTCGATCCGCTCCAGGCGCATCTGCACCCCGTCAAAGTCGCCCAGGGCCTCGGCGGCCTCGGTTGGCGAGAACCCGAACGACTGGGCAACGGCGATCGATGCCAAGGCGTTGAGGGCGTTGTGGCGGCCGGGCAGTCGCAACCGAGCGGAAAACCGGCCGTTGAATTCAAACCGCTGGCCCGCATCATCCGGGGTATAGGCGGTCAGGCGAAACTCAGACGCCGCAGCCGTACCGAAACGGATCACTCTGCACTTATAGGGCCTAACCAGCCTGTCCAGATCCTCCCTGCCGTCGCAGATCACCGCAAGCCCACTGGCATCGACGCTGCCCAAGAGCGTAGCCTTTTCGAAAGCCACCTTACCCACGTCGCCGAGTTGTCTCAGGTGGGTCGGCCCGATAGAAGTAATGACGGCGACGTCAGGGGCGACAATCCCGCCCAGGTCGGCCACCTCCCCGGGCGCGCTGGACCCGACCTCGCAAATGGCGTAATCGTCGCCGGGCGAGACGTCCAGAAGCGTCAAGGGCACCCCGACGGCGTTGTTGTAGCTCTTGGGGCTGCACGTACCCTTAAGCCTGCGCGACAGTATGTGATGAATCATCCGCTTGACCGTGGTCTTCCCGTTCGAGCCCGTCACCCCCACCGCCGAAACCGAGCTGGTGACCTGGCGGTAGTAACCAGCGACCCTTCCCAGCGCCTGGGTCGTCTCTGCGACGCCGATGATTCCCCCGGTGAACAGGCCTGCCACGTGCGGGGGAGGTTCGGAGTCAGTTCGGACCATCGCCGCCACTGCCCCCGCCTTGGCAGCCTCCGCGAGGAAATCATGTCCGTCGAACCTTTCGCCCCGAAGGGCTACGAACAGCGCCACCGGTCCGACCGTTCTGCTGTCGGTGGTGATCCCGTCAACGGACACGACATGCCCCCGCCCCAGCCAGCGGCCACGGACTGCGCGACGAACCTCCTCCAGGCTCATCGTCCTCATGATCGGGCCCTCCTGACCCCGATCAACTCCGCAGCGACCTTAACATCGTCGAAGGGAAGACGCTGAGAACCTATGATCTGATAGTTTTCATGGCCCTTCCCCGCAACCAAGACCACGTCGGCCTCTTGGGCCATGTCGATAGCAAGGGCGATGGCAGCGCGACGGTCAGGCTCGATCTCGGCGCGCCGGCGCCCGCCGTCGCTCAGGCCCGCCACGATCTGGTCGACAATCGCCTGCGGGTCTTCCGATCGCGGATTGTCCGATGTAATCACAAGCCGGTCGGCCAAGTCCTGGCCCACCTTCGCCATCCGCTGACGTTTGCTCCGGTCGCGGTCGCCACCACACCCAAAAACCAAAATGATCCGCCCGCCGGTCAACGGGCGAAGCGAGCTAAGAACGTTCGCCAGGGCGTCGTCGGTATGGGCGTAATCGACGAACACCTTGTATGGGACCTCCCCATCGACTCGCTGAAGCCTCCCCGGAACGTAATCCATCGACGTCATAGCCGCAGCGACGGTCTCCAAGTTAACCCCGAGTTCCATCGCCGCAGCGGCCGCACCCAGACAGTTGTACACATTGTGCCGCCCGATCAGACCACTGGCCACGGACACTCGCTCATCGCCGGCAGTGAGGGCGAATCTGGTCCCGGCTGCGTCGATATTCTCGATCTTGGCCCAGACATCGGCGGCCGGGCTAAGCCCGTACCACAAGACCCTACCCGGCGCGGCCTGGGCGACCAGCTCTCCGGCCGGATCGTCCCGGTTGACCACGGCCGTAGCTTCGGGCGCCAACTGCTCAAACATCCGCAGCTTGGCCGCTCGGTATTGGTCCATGGTCTTGTGATAATCCAGATGATCGCCCGTCAGATTCGTAAAGACCGCAACGCGGAAATCCACCCCCGCCGTGCGGCGCTGGTCCAAGGCGTGAGAGGAGACCTCCATAACCAGATGCGTCCGGCCGGACGCGACCATCTCCCCCGTCATCCGGGCCAGTTCGATCGGCCCCGGCGTTGTGGTCCTTCCCGGTTCACTGCGTAGACCCGTCTGGTAACAGATCGTTCCCAACAGCGCCGGCGAAAGACCCCCCGCCGCCAGTACCGCGCTAAGCAGATGGGTTACGGTGCTCTTACCGTTGGTTCCGGTGACGCCAACACAGGTAAGCTTCCGGGAGGGCCACCCATGCATCGCTTGAGCCAACAGTGCGGCGGCGGCCCTGGTGTCTCTTGCCTGGGCGCAGGCGACATCGTTCGGGACTAGTTGGGGGTTGCGGCAGACCACGGCCCCACAGCCGGCCCGGACGGCGGCCGGGATGTACTTGTGCCCGTCGTCGCAGGTACCATCGATGGCGACGAAGCAATAACCCTCCCCACAGCAGCGGGAATCGGTCGCCACACCGGACACATCGGGATCGCC
>DAOVQV010000154.1 GCA_030628445.1 Phycisphaerae bacterium
AACGCAGCGAATCATTCGCCTTCGTGGTAGGCCTTGCCGGCTTCATACAGCTTCAGCCTTGCCTGAATATCTCTGACGAGCTGCTCATTGCCGCTGGACGATGCTAATTCCAGCGCACGCTTGGCCTGACTGACGGCCTTGTCGAACAGGCCGGCCTCGGCGCACGCCGCTGCCAACGTATCGATCAGCTCCGCCCGCTTGTAACCGGTCGCCTCGCAAACCTGCTCGCCAAGCGCCACTGCCTGCCGCCCGTCGCGAAGCGCAGCATCGGGGCAGGTCGCCAGGACCCACGCCAGGCTGTTCTTGGCAGCCAGGAGGTCCGGGGCCCGGCGAAAGTGCGCCGCTGCATCAGCGAACTTACTCGTGCCAAAAAGTAGCAAGCCCAGCCGATAATGTGCTTCGGCCTGATCGGGTTGGAGGCGGATCACCTGCTGAAAAGCGCTAATCGCCGTTTCGGTCTGCCCAAGCCGCACAAGGGCGCTGCCCAGATCGAAATAGGCCTCTGTGTAATCGCCCTTAAGACGAATCGCCTGCCGAAAATGGCTGATACCATCGGTCGTTCTGCCTTTAAGAGCCAACGCCACTCCCAGCCCGTAATGCGCCTGCGGCAAGTTGGGGTCGAGGCGGACCGCCTCTTGACAATACCTGATGGCTTGATTCGTCGCACCAAAACGGCAGTAGATGATTCCCAGATTGGAATAGGCGGTCGCGTCGTTGGGGACTTTCTCTAGGGACCGCTCATAGTAGGAGATGGCCTCTCGGTACCGGCCCTTACCTATGAGTATCCGCCCGATGTGCCCACAGATATTGGCGAAGTCCGCATCGCTCTGTAAGTCCTGCCAATTGTCGGCTGCTTGCTCGTAGTAGCGAAGGGCCTCATCGACATCTCCTTGATACCGCAGGATCTCAGCCAGGTGATAATGTGCCTCGGCATAGTCCGGCCAGATCTTTAGAGAGTCCCTGTATAGCTCTGCAGCCTTGTCGTAATCGCCCTGCAAGCTCCAGTAACTCCCAAGGTTGTGCAGCGCGCGGAAGTTGTTCGGACGCTTGCGTATTACGTCGGTCCACATCCTCTTCTTGCTGCTGTAGTCCCGATTCCGCAGGAACGTTTTTGCCCCTGCTGCTGTGACAACAACAGCGACCGCCACAAGCGAAAGGGCCCCGCCCAGCAGCCTGCGCTTCTGGGCGGCCTGTACGTATTTGCCCAGGACGGAGCGCCCAAGAACATATCCGCCTATGACCACCAGCGCCACCACACCCGCAAGAGACAGATACATCCGATGCTCGAATGCGGGATCTGCGATGGGCAGGATGCTGGAGGTTGGAGCCAGGATAACGAAAAACCACGCGCCCGCATATCCGGCCGCCGAGCGACGGCGAACCGCCCAGATCGTCAGCGCAACAAGAGCGACAATCACTATGGCCGGCGGGAGGATTTCCCTCACCGTCCGGACGAGCCGCCAGGTGTAGTCCAGACACAGTGACGCCGGCCAGCATGCCAGGTCCAGATAGTGCACGATTACGCCGAACTGCGTCCCCCCGTACTGCCAAGCGGTCGCCCTCATCCCGAAACCCGCAGACTTATGACCGGTCATGAGGAAAAACGACGGGAACAGAACCACCCACGTCGCCGCCAGGCCCAGGTACAGCGGCCAACGCCGCCGCAGAGCCCGTCTGAACGACCCGGCCGCAAAGGTCCGATCGTACAGCAGCACCATCAGCGGGGCTGTGACCATCACTTGCTTACAACCCATACCCAACGCGCAGAAGATGACGGCTGCAACGTACCACCGGCCGGGCCGGGCCGAGTCCAGCGATCGGATCGCGCAGTAGAGGGTAAACAGATAGAACAAGCCCATCATCGACTCGGCCCGCTGGATGATGTATGTCACCGCCGAGGTCTGAAGCGGATGGACCGCCCAGATCAGCGCCACAGCGAGCGCCAGCGGCGCAGCGACACGCCCAAAACGCTCCGCGAGTGGTTCGCGCAGTAACGAACGGCGGACGATACCGAACAGCACGATCCCAGCTAGGACGTGCACGAGCAGGTTCACTGCGTGGTAACTCCAGACCTCCAACCCGCTGATGGCGTAGTTGACCGCAAGCGATAGGTTCACAACAGGCCTAGTCCGTGGCTGCATCGCAAGGACGTCCCATATCGGCCACAGATGGCGAATCCCCTCATTTGGCACAATGCTGCGCTCATCATCAAGGATGAACGGGTTTCCAAACGTGTTGATGTAGGCAGCGACGGTAACCGTCGTGATCAGCACAGCTATAAGGACCGCCCATCGAAGCGGCAGGTGGGATATGCCAGCGCATTTGTCCATGCTCTGGGATGATGCCTCGTCGCCCCCTATGCGCTGGCGTTCAGCAAACATGGGCGGATTATACGCATAGCGCAATCCTACGGGCAAGGAAATGCTTCAAGTGCCCCTGACCGACACACCCAAGACAAATCCGCACGAACAGAATTCCTAGGACGCCTTTGAGCAGTGACCTAAGAAACCAGCAATCCCCGTCTCGTCGCCATCAAGCCCAACAAAACGCCCGAGCCAGCCTGGAAGGTAGCTCGGGCATTACTCTCTTTGCTCTGCGTCTTGTTGGCCGTCAGTCTTCTCTGGGCGGCTCCAGCGGGCCCTCGGAGACCGAAAGATCATCGATGTACACTTCCATTTGCGTCCCAGGCTCGCCCAGCTTAATCATGATGTTCGCAAGCGGCTGGCCGGTTAGATTCTCCCCGCCTTCGAACTCACTTACCGGCAGGGAGACGAAGGTCCACTTGCCCAATTCCGCAAGTTCGGTTCTAAACTTGGCCGGCTGCTCGGGGACCTCGAACAACAACGTCACGGAACATGGGAACAGCGTGTAATAGGCGAAGTTCAAGTGCGGATCCTTGGGAATGACGCACCAGCCATCGCCGGCCCACTCGGTCGATACCAAAGCATCGTACGAGCTGCTGTCCACATTATCTGCCCGTATGCATTTCTTGCCGGTATAGGCAAGACCACTGACGACGGTCCCGGCCTTGAACTCCGTCTCCTCTTCGAACGTCCAGAGCTGGGCGACGGCCTTGGGTGGTTCGGCCGGAGGAACCTCCGGCAGCGTGTTGTAGCTGCTGAAGTCGCGCTTCGGGCCCGCCTGGGCGGCCGTGGGCTCTGCAAGCCATTCGATGATGTTTTCGAACAGTTTCTTATTATCGCATTTGTCCAGATCGTCCGGGCGGAACAGGTAGTCCGACCCGACGGCAACAACCCGGCCCTTGCCGAACTCGGCTGCGGCAACCACGGCCACCGGACCGTCCGTACGCTTCTGATTCCACGGTTCGCCCTCGAACCACGGGTGCTCCGTGTAGGTGCCGGGCCCAGTGGAGACGACCGCCTGGCCACCGACGACCGGGCGTGCGCCCATGACGTACACCTGCGAGACGCTCTGGCTGATCGCGTGCTCGGTGATGTCCTTGGCCGTAAACCACAACGGCTCATCATGCAGGGCGTTCTGTTCGTCGTAGATGTACGTAAACGGCACTTCCATCCCGAATTGCTCAAGAACCAGATTGTTCTTGTTCGGCCCGCCGTGCCAGTTTCGCACGGAGCAGAACAGCAGCCCCCCGCCATTTTCGACGAACTCCTTAATCGCCGCTCGATCGGCCTCTGGAAACTCGCGGCCGCCGAAGCTTCCTGGGATGATGTAGATGTTGAAATCGGACAGCTTCCCATCGCGAACGTCTTCGCCCGTGCGCACTTTCATCTTGCTGAGCGGGCTGACTAGGTATTCCACCTTAAACCCGCTATCCTCAAGCAGCTTGGCGGCCGTCGGCATCTTATAACCGTGGAGACGCCCCTCGGTCGAATACATCACATCGAGCAATACGCGCTTCTCGGAGTCCGGGCTTACCCGCCACATCCAATCGAGGACGTCCTTGTGCTCCTCCGATAAGTCCACCAGTTCCAGCGGATCGGCCTCGGCCCAATCAATAACAAAGACCGTTGGATCGTGCATCGGCAACTGGCACGGTATTCCCTGCTGAAGGTCCGCCGTCGTCCAGGTAGTTTTACCCTCCGTCCCGTCCGGTTTGATGTAATTCAGCGTGCGGAGATTCCGCACGAAGAACTCCTCTCCCATCACCTCCGCCCGGACCTTCAGCCTGGCCTCCCTGGGCCCACCGCCCCAGTTCATCGCGTAGACGACGTGGTGCATGTCCGTCGAGAACAGATGTGTCTCGACATAGTTGGTCCTCAGCTCGTCGGTAAGCTCGGCCTGGACATCCGGCGTCTGGCCCGCTTGGGCCATAATCCACTGCATCACGTGACACTTGCCCGGACCGTCAAACTCCCGAGCCATGTAATACACCTTGCCCAAGCCAATGGCGTTGACCGTAAGGGCGGCCTCGCCCTCGCCGGCCGTAGCTAAGACCTCAGCGGATTCGGGGGTAAAGGCAAAACCATGCAGCTCGACTGAAAAATCGTCCGCACCGTCCAGCGGCGAAGCCAAGACCGCCGCAGTCTCGCAC
>DAOVQV010000248.1 GCA_030628445.1 Phycisphaerae bacterium
CACTCTCGTTGGGCTCCTGGACGTCAGCGGTGCGAGGTCGCTCACACTTCCATAAGATCTGCGGCGGTCCGCACTGCCGGAAACTGCGCCGCACCCGTCGGTATTCTACCGGCGCCGGGCTGCATTCGGGATAGCGAAACCAACTGCTTTCTTGCTTTCTTGCCAAGTCTTCACCGGCTGATCGGCCACGAAAACCCATGTGAAAAAAACCCTTGGGCGACGGGGCCGCAGCTCCGCAAATATCTTCAACAGGCGATTCGACTTGACCGATAGGAAGGTTTGTACATATAATGTTAGGTATCCGTTAGGAGCCGCGGCTAAGCGGGCCGAATGTCTCGCGATCGCCGTAACCAAGTAACGCCAAAGGTATTACATTCACAGCAGAGCGGCAATGGATATCCAGGATATTCACGAGCCCATAGGCGTGGTGGCGGCCTGTTCGGGCGGATCTATCCGGCCACAGCAATTTCGCTGGGGCAGACGCTTATACAAGGTCGAGGCGATCAACGGCGAGTGGGTCGACCGCAGCGGCGACGGATATCGCCTGCACTACAGCGTCCAGGTCGGTCAGGAAACCTACCTCATCCACTTCGCCGGCGCCGAGGTGCAATGGTGGCTGGATCAGGTAATCATACCGTGAAGAATTTGCCAGAGCCAAAAAACCAGCAGCGCGGACTTTTCGACCAGCCGGCCGGTCAGGCCAGGGCCGAACGGCTCATCCTGCACGTCGACATAGATGCGTTCTTCGCGTCGGTGGAGCAGCTTTTGATCCCTGCGTTGCGTAACCGCCCTGTCATTGTCGGCAGCGGCGTGATTGCATCGTGCAGCTACGAGGCCCGCCGATTCGGCCTGGCCGCCGGTATGTCGCTGCACAAGGCACGCCGGTTATGTCCGTCGGTGGTGGTTCTGGACGGGCAGTACCCCATCTATCGCTGCTTCGCCGAGCACGTCTGGAGCGTCTCCCGACGGTTCGTCTGCGGGTTGGAGACGTTTCTCGACGAGGGGTACGGCGACGCCACCGGGATGGGGGCTCTGCACGGCGATCCGCTCACACTCGGCCGAAAGCTGCGGGATGCGGTGCGTGGGGAGGTGTCTCTGCCGGTTTCCGTGGGCCTGGGCGCAAACCGCATGATGGCGAAGATCGCCTCCAGCTCAGCCAAGCCTGCGCCACGATGCAGCTCACCGCAGGTTGGTGTGGTCTGGATCCGCCCGGGATGTGAGCAGGAATTTCTCGCCAACTTACCGATCGAAAAACTCCCGGGCGTCGGTCGCAAGACGGGCGAGAAACTACGGGACATGAACATCGAGACGGTCGGGCAGCTTCGCACGCTGCCACTCCCACTGTTGCGGACGATGTTCGGCCGCCGGGGCGAACTGCTTTACGAGCGATCCCGCGGGCGCGAATCACGGATTATCCGCCCCGCCGCCCTACCGAAAACCATCTCGCGCGAGACGACCTTTCACGAACCGCTCTGCGACCGCAAACAGATTTGCGGGATGCTGTTTTACCTGCTTCAGCGGGCGGCCCGCACCGTCAGAAAACACAAGCTCCTGGCGCGCTGCGTGGAACTGACCATCCGCTACGACGACTGGACGGAACTTAGCGCCGCAAAGGCCCTGCCCTACCCGACCGACGACGAGAAGCAAATTTTCCCCGTGGTGCTGCGGGCGCTGAAGCAATTGCACCAGCGCCGCGTGGCCCTGCGGCACGTGGGAGTCGTCCTGTCTCGCTTCACTGGGGAGGGACAGGAGGGTGAATTATTCACGCCCCCGGTGCGCCTGCGGCGTCGCAGGCTCTGTAAGGCCGTCGATACCATCCGCGACCGCTGGGGCCACGCCGCAATAGTCTCGGGTGCGTCCATAGAGCTTTTGGGCAGGATGCGGCAAAACGACTACGGGTTTGTACTGCGGACACCCTCGCTGACGAAATGAAGACCCACCTGACACCACTGCATGTTCGAAGCGGATATTCTCTGCTGACCGGCGTGGCGCCGCCCCAGCGGTTGATCCGGCGCGCCAAGGCCCTAGGTTATACGGAGATGGCGCTTACCGATATAAACAACCTCTGCGCGGCGACGTTCTTTTACCGCCAAGCCGAGCAGGCCTCTGTGCGTCCGATTCTTGGCGCCGAGTTAAGGCAGGAGCCCCACACGGCCGTGGCGCTGGTGGCCGAGCACACCGGATACGAAAACCTCTGCCGAATCATCACGCGCATCCACCGGACAGACCGCCCGGATGCGGAAAAGCCCACACTGATAGACAATCTAACCGAGCTGGGCGAAGGACTGCACGTCATCGTCGAAGACGCCCACCTGGGGCGGGCGCTTCTGGCGGGCGGGGCCAAAGCAAAGAGACTGTGGGTCGGGCTCGACCCGGCGACGCAATCGCATCGCCAGGTCCGCCGGCTGATCGAATGGGCCGAAAAAGCGAACCTACCGTTGGTGGCGACGGGTAAAGCTCATCTGCTCGACCCGGAAGACCTCGACACAGCCCGCCTGCTTGCGGCAATACGGACGGGCTCGACGTACGATGAGGTGGACGCAAAGGACTTACCGCATCCCGGTGCGATCCTTCGAAGCCCCGCTGAGTTGCGTGAGCAACTCGCCGCCTTCGGCCGGGCCGTTGTCAACAACCAGCGACTCGCCGAGCAGTGCCGCTACAAGCTGTTGGACCGCGACCCGGTCTTTCCGCACTTCCAGCCGCCGGAGGGGCTTTCAGCCCAAAAATTCCTGCGCCAGCTTTGTCGCAACGCAATACGCCACCGATATGGCGACACGCCCCCCATCGGCGCGGAGAATCGCCTCGAGAAGGAACTGAACCTGATCGGCCGGCTGGGGTTTTGCGAATACTTCCTGGTGGTCTGGGACATCGTCCGCTACACCCGCGGGCGCAACGCCCCCGTCGCCGGTCGCGGCAGCGGCGCAAGCAGCCTGGTGGCGTACTTGCTGGGGATCACCAATGTCTGCCCGTTGAGATTCAACATCCCCTTCGAGCGATTCCTTCACGAGGGCAGGGAAGATTTTCCCGACCTGGACGTCGATTTTTGCTGGCGGATTCGCGACGAGGTAATCGAGCATGTCATCGACCGCTGGGGAGCGGACCGGGTGGCGATGGTATCTACGCACAACAAGTTCCAGTCCCGCTCAGCCCTGCGCGAGGCGGCCAAGGCGTTTGGGCTCTCGGACCGCCAGA
>DAOVQV010000276.1 GCA_030628445.1 Phycisphaerae bacterium
AACGAACCTGGCGGGTTGTAGTTAGGGAGTCCTCCGGGCGGAATGGTATATTCGACCTGGCCGGTTGGGTCGACACAGACACGCTCGAGTCAGGTTGGACACTGGCGATCAGACGCAGCTTTGAGCAGCATGGCGAGGCGGAGACGGCTGCCCTCCTGGCTGCGCTGGACGTCCCGCTCTTACATCGTCTTTGGGGGACCGTCTCAGCCGAACTGGACTGCAATATCAAACTCGATGATCCAAACTCGTGGATGTGCACTGGGACGGCGTCTGTCACGGATGGGGCTGTGTTCGTCAGGCGAGGTCCTGCTTTCGAGCAGCTGGATCTCAAACTCCAGTTCAAAGGCCGGCGTGTTGAACTGACGCAACTGTCAGCAGCCGGCTTGGGCGGAAGGGCCGGGGCTTTTGGGTACATCCAGGTGGAGCCAACCCGAGTCACCTGCGCCGGGCACGTTGCCCTAAGGCGAATTGACCTCGCCGAGCTTGCAAGGCTCTTACCGCAGCAGAGTCCCGTCCGCAGCGGGCAACTGGATTTGAACTACACTTTCGCGGCGACGGGGACGAACATATCCGACGTTGCGGGGCGAGGACAGTTGTTCTTCGACGATGCCGACATGCGAAAGGTCCGGACGCTGCGAGGGATCTTCACTTTCACCGGGCTTGCGGACACCGAACACCCCGGGCGTAGTGACGTAGTGGCGGTGTTCAGCACGCGCGGCCCGGTCGTTACCATCCAGCGAGGGCGTCTTGCCAGCATGCTTACCGCAATCGACGTCGAGAGGGGCGGGCAGATCAACCTTCAGACAGGGCAGATCGATATGTACGTGATTGGAGCGCCGTTCAAGACGGCCAGTGGGATCCTAACCCACTTGCCCATACCTGGGATGGACCTTGTTGCGATCTTGTCGCAGAAGCTATTCCGCCTGCACGTCAAGGGGCACTACAGCGACCCTTCAGACAAGCTGATAACCAAAGAGCCGCTTAAGGACCTACAGGACGGTACGATTGACTTCCTGCGGTATTGCACCACTAGTGGGGGACAGCTGACCGGTGTGATCCTCGGGCCTATAGGTAGCTTCCTGAAGTCCCTCCAACCAAACCCAGCGCAACGATAGATGGGCTGGACTCTTATGGGCTTTTCATTATCTCACGAACAGCTACCGTCGCATAAGACCCCGACGTGGCAGTGAATCTCACTTCGATGAACTGGCCCGCTTCGTCGGTCCCGGCTGTCAGATTCGGTTCGGACAACTTGAAGCGCATCGCCCGGCGCGTGCCCTTGACCTTCAGCTGCCCGACGCGGCGGAATTCTTCCAGCTCCACGCCGTGGGCGGACAGTACCTGGCGTTCTATCTGCCCCGGTTCCTCTTGAGCAAAGCTGGTCCGGTACCCGAAGATCGGCCCGGCCGGGCTTATCTCGAACCGGTCCGCGCGCGGTTGCTCAGCTGCGGCGTCTTCGACCACGAAGATCCCTCCGGTATCGGCCTTGATGGCGTAATCGCCCGTCAGGACCCGGTCGATGGTATCGATCCGACGCGTGAGCACCTCGTTGAACATCGCACTTTGAAAGGCGGAGACGTACAGTCTCCTCATCCGCCTGTCGATTGCTCCCACGGCCGGTCCAGCCTTGGACTTGCGCTTGTAGGCTGATAGGGCACGCCGTTCATTGTGGTAATGCCTCGGCCAGCAATTCAAGGCACGGCTGTAAGAGCCTGCATCAAATGCATCCCGGGCGGCCTTGATATCGGGCGGATCGTCCGCCTTGGGTCTACCCAGCAAGACGATCAGGAATTCCTCCAGATCGTCCTTGAGCAGGGCCTGGCCCAGCGAGGCCGTCTCACCGCGGGCGCCGAATCGCTGCGGTCCGAAGAAATTCGGAACACCACGGCGAAGTAGAACGTCAAGGATCTTCGTGGCAGCCGGCAAGCGATCAGGGTCGGTGTGGCGTATTCGAATTTGGAATCGATTTCCCGCCAGATGTCCCGGCCGTAGTTTGTTCCCGTGCCGGCTGATTCCAATAATCTGGACCTGCGGATCGCGGTAGGCTTCCAGCTTATCGGCGTCTGCGTGCTCCAGGCTCATCATTTGCGTCGTGATCGCCTGGGCGTCTTTCCTCCCGGCGACCCCGATCTGACCGGGCGAGACGCCCATGTACCGGGCGATCCGATCGACGGCTGCCGGTGTGGGCACCCCAGCCTTGCGGACGCGGAAGTACACGTGCGTACCCTCGCCGCAAGGTTCATACAAGGGGACCTCATCGACGATGAAGTCTTCGACTCGCTGCTTGATCCGTCCGCCGACACCGGGAAGGTTCTTTGTCAGATATGGTAGGTCCATCCGCGCTAGGGCCCCCACAGCTTCTGGGTCGTGCCGGCGTCGTGGTTTGCTTTTCTGGCCAATGTGAACAGCAGGTCGCTTAGACGGTTGAGGTACTTCAGGATTGCGGCGGGGATATGGTGACCGGCGTCACTGGCGGTGAGAATGGCGCGCTCCGCTCGGCGGCAGACGGTCCGGGCGATATGCAATCGACAGGCCAGTTCGCACCCACCCGGGAGTACGAACTGCTTCAACTCGGCAAGTCCGCTCCAGCACGCGTTGATCTGGTGCTCTATTCTGGTGACGGTGGCGTCGCTCAGGTCGCCCGCGGTTTCGGTTTGCGTCCAGGTCGCCACGAGCATTGCACCGGCGGTGAACAAATCGGGTTGCACGGCCGCAAGTGCCCGGCGAATGTCGGGGAACGTTTCATCACTGCACCCCTGGATGCACCAGCCAACCGCCGCGTTCAACTCATCCAGCGACCCGACCGCACCGATGCGCGCATCGGACTTACGCAGGTTGAGGTCATTCGGCCAGTTCGTCGTGCCGCTATC
>DAOVQV010000148.1 GCA_030628445.1 Phycisphaerae bacterium
ATGCCCGAGGTCGCCACCAGGATATATGAGTCCCTCAAGGCCGCCGGGGTCGCGTGCTTCTACGACGAGAAGGGCGCGGTCGGGAGGCGCTACCGACGACAGGACGA
The DNA here is from genome assembly GCA_030628445.1 of Phycisphaerae bacterium. GTDB lineage: Bacteria > Planctomycetota > Phycisphaerae > SM23-33 > SM23-33 > DAOVQV01. The sequence goes on from DAOVQV010000148.1 coordinate 108, forward strand.
GGCCGGGACGCCGTTCTGCGTTACCGTGGACGGTCAGACGCTGCAAGACCAGACCGTCACCATCCGCGACCGCGACTCGCTGGCACAAGACCGCATCGCCGCCGACGCCGTGGTCGAATACGTCCGCGAGCATGTTGGAGGCGTCAAGTAAAGCAACGCCTGGTCTGTTGAAAGGGTTACGGTGATGGCCGAATTGAGACTCGGTTTGATCGGCTGCGGGGGGATAGGCGAGGTGCACGCGGGTTGCGTCGCGAAGATCCCGCAAGGTGAGTTCATCGCCTACTGCGACATCGATGAGGCCGTCGCGAAGAGGGCGTTGGACAAGTTCGGCGGCGAATACGCCACGACCGAGGCGGACAAGCTGTTCGCCGACGATCGGCTCGACGCGATCTACATCGCCACGCACCACGATTCGCACGCGCCGCTGGTGATCGCGGCCGCCAAGGCCGCCAAGCACATCTTCATCGAGAAGCCCCTCGCCTTGACGATCGCCGAGTGCGAGGCAGTCGCGGAGGCGGTCGCCACCGCCGGTGTCTACCTCATGCCCGCCTTTAAGATGCGGTACTACCCACTGATCCGGATGGCACACGAGTTCATACCGGCCCCGCAGGTGCTGGTCGGTCAGATGATGGACCGCCGCTGGGCCGACGACGCGTGGTTCCAGGATCCCGTCAAGGGCGGCGCGAACGTCCATTCCCAGGGCTGCCACACCACCGACATCCTACGCTACCTGGCCGGTTCGGAGCCCGTGCGCATATGGGCGGCAGGCGGGACGCTGACGCATCCGGACCATCCCTGCATCGACCAGTGCGTCGCGTCGATCGAGTTTGCGAACGGGCACGTCGCAAGCTGGATTCAGGGCGACGTCGCCTTACCGCAGCTTGTCAGTAAGTTCTACTTCGAGCTGTTCGGCGACGGGAAGAGCGTCCAACTCCATGATCGGCTCAAGAGGGCCACCTTCTTCGACGGCGAGAAGACCTGGACCGAGCACCGCGACGCCGAAGAGGGGTTTCAGTTGGAAAACGTCGAGTTTCTGACCGCCTTGGCGGCCGGCCGCGAACCGCAGCTTACCGTCCACGACGGGATTCAGGCGACACGCATCGTCCTCGCCGCCGAGCGCGCCATCAAAACCGGACAAGTCCAGGAGCTTTAGTGGCACAGCTTTTCAAGCTGTGATGGACAGGGCTAATCGCTGCACCACGCGCAGAATTCCAAGTGAAAGGCAGGATGCGTTCATGGCCAGACAGAAAATCGAAATCGCGCAGCACTACGACGCTGTGATTGAGGCGTTGACGTCGGGCGGGCTGCTTCTGGGCAGCTACGACGCGGCCGGGAAGGCGAACATCATGACGATCGGCTGGGGGGCGCTGGGTGAGATTTGGGGGATGGGGATATGGGTCGTGCTTGTCCGTCCGTCCCGGTACACGTACCAGTGCGTTGAGCACAGCGGGTGCTTCACCGTCAACGTCCCGAGACGTTCGATGGGCGCGGCGTGCGCTGTGTGCGGGTCGAAGAGCGGGCGCGACATCGACAAATTCGCCGAGTGCAGTTTGACGCAGGTCAAATCCGACAGCGTCGGGGCCCCGATCGTCGATGAGTGTCCGATCGTCTATGAGTGCACGGTCGTGCACTCCAACGATGTCCTCCCGGACAAGCTCGCCGACGAGATCCTCACCGGCCCGTACGTCGGTGGGGATTTCCATCGTGTCTATTTCGGAAAGGTCCTGGCGGCCTTAGCCGAACCCAACGCAGTGGAGCTGCTGAAGCAGTGAGCCTCAGCGGATCTGGACGATCAGGTCCAGCTCCACAGGTGCGCCCAACGGCAGTTCGGCGGCGCCGACGGCGCAGCGTGTGTGCCGCCCGGCCTCGGAGAATATGTCCAGCAGCAGGTCCGACGCGCCATTGGCGACTTTGGCCTGATCGGTGAACCCCGGCGCGGAATTGACGAACACATTGAGACGCACGATTCGGACGATGTCATCCAGCGATCCGATCTCGGCCTCGACGGCGGCCAGGGCGTTGAGGACGCACTGGCGGGCCGCGGCCTGGGCCTCTTGGAGCGAGACGTCGGTCGGCACTTTCCCGGCGGCGATGAGCTTCCCGTCGCGCGTCGGGATCTGACCGGCCGTGAACACCAGGTTTCCCGTCCGCAGGGCCGGGACGTACGACCCGATCGGCTCCGCTACCCCCGGAAGCTCAAATCCTAGCCGGTTGATCTTCTGTTTCCTCGTCATCGTTACTCCCGCCGCGCTTCTGGGGCTGGGGGACGTACTGACCGGGCGGTCTTTCGCCGGGCGTCTCATCCTCGGTGGTTTGCTTCTCGCTTGCTTGTGGGGCTTCGCCCTTAACGCCCGGGGCGTCGGGATTCAGCTCAATGCGGATATCGTCAAAGTTGGCCCGTTGGCGGGCCAGGATCATTCGCTGGCGGATCAGTTCAAGCAGCGCAAGAAACAGCCCGACGATCTCGCTGCGGCTCGTCCGCCCGGCGAAGATCTGCTCGAAGCTCATTGACCCGTCGCGCCCGAGCCGGTCGATGATGTCGGCCTCGTGCAGCTCCACCGGCGTGTCGTCGTAGATTATGTGCGTCTCTTTGATGTCGGCGCCGATGGCCGTCATCATCCGGCTGAAGGCATCGAGCAGGTCCCAGACTTGCGCATCCTCCAGGTCGAGCTGCTTTTCGTCGCTGGACGGTCCGACGGGCGAGCGAGGATATTTCATCGCCTGGATCGCCGCGGCGTCTTTCAGGTCGCCGGCGGCGTCTTTGAAGGTCTTGTACTCCAACAGTTGGCGGACCAGCTCGGCCCGCGGGTCGACGGTAAGTCCCTCGGCCCCTTCGGTCTCCGGTGGGGGGGTCGGTAAGAGCAGGCGGGTCTTTATCTCCATGAGCGTCGCGGCCGTGACCATGAACTCACCCGCCAGCTCCGGGTCGATCTGCTTGAGCAACTGAACGTACTGGAGGTACTGATCGGTGATCTTGGCGATGGGGATATCGTAGATGTCCACCTCCTCCCGGCGAATCAGATACAGAAGCAGATCCAGCGGGCCGTTGTAGACATCCAAATTGACGCGATAACTTTCCTGGTCCACGGTCTGAAAGGCTAACAAGGCCCGGGGCGATTCACGAGTGATTTTTCCTTACTCGTCGGGCAGCGTCGGCAGGCCGGGCTGAGTGAACCGAGCAAGCAGCAGGAGCACCTTCCGGGTGAGAACCAGTGTCGCCAAGATACCCGCCAGCGCGGCGGCGTAGATCCCCACGGACAGCCCCACCAGGATCAGCATCTTTCCGGGGGTCAAGCTGTGCCCGAAATAAACGCCCAGATGGGTCTGCATAAGCAGATACGGTAGGGCGGTCGAGACGATTACGGCAAGGATCCATACGCAAATGAAGATGCGCGGCTCGTTGACCGTCGGGACCGACAGCTCCCGTGCGCCGGGAAGATTGCGGAAGTACTGCTTGTCGGACAGCGTCTTGGCCGGGTAGGCGACAAGGGTTGGGCGCGTATCAGCCGCGCCGAGACCTTGGGGGGGGCCAGATCGTTTCGGCCGTCGCGACCTGCGCTGCCTGCAAGCCCGCAGGACCTGGTGGTAAGCTTGATTCAACCGGTGGAACCTGCGTGCGGCCTCGATGGGATTTCGGGGGTGGTTGTCCGGGTGATATTTCAGCGCTTGTTGGCGGTACGCCCGGCGGACCTGGCGGGCGGTCGCAGCGGGGCTGACGCCGAGAATCTCGTATGGATCGTCTTTGCCTTGCACGTGCACATCCGAATCTGGCGGGATCCCTCCCTCGCAACTGTCAGAAGACCGATGACCTCCGAAAGTATTATCGCCACATTATTACGTCGGTGCAACCCTTCGTGTTCCGCAAAAGCTATCGCCTGTGGTAAGCAGCGGCCCGACGTTTGCGACGTCGCAACAACGCTATTGCGCCGGCGACCAGTAGTATCAGCGTCGCCGGTTCGGGAACGCCGCTGCCGGGCGCAAATGTCCAGTTTGCCGCCAAGGCCGTCAGGTCCAGGATATCGACGGTCTTCTCGTGTGTAAAATCGCCGTCCTCCCACCGCTTCTGACCCGGTGACAGCGCCGACCAGTTGGCGCTCAGGGCGGTTAGGTCGATGATGCCGACGAGCCCGTCGTGGTTGGCGTCGCCAGGTGTGCCTTTAAGGGCTAGGCTGTGTGCGGTCCCTGCGGCGATCGCCAGGTAATCCGTACCGCCCGGAACGTCGATCTGCCCTTTCTCATTGGAGCCCCAGCCGACGAGCGTCGCGTCGTCCCTTATCGCCAACCCGTGCCAACCCCCCGCGGCGATGGCGGTGTAGTCTGTCCCCGGCGGGACAGTAGTCTGGCCTAGGAAGTTGTCTCCCCACCCGACGAGCGACCCGTTCACCTTGAGCGCCAAGCTGTGATAAAACCCGGCCGCGATGGCGACATAATCGTTACCCGGCGGTACCGACGCCTGCTGCCACCCGTCGTAACCCCACCCGTCGAGCGTCCCGTCCGCCTTCAGGGCCAGGCTGTGCCTGCTACCTGCCGCAATTGCGACGAAGTCA
>DAOVQV010000210.1 GCA_030628445.1 Phycisphaerae bacterium
GAGTGTCTACGCCGGCGTGGATCAGTATGGGTTCTTGACCACGCCGTATCGGGTGGTATCCGGCCGCAGGGTCACCGAGACGATTTCGTATTTGCGCGCCGATGAGGAGATGGAGTCAGTCCTTGCGCCTCCGGATGTCATGGGGGAGCTGACCGGCAGGAAGACCCAGCTTGAGCATCTGCTTGTGCGGGCAGAAGGTGAGCTCAAACTCGTCGAGCCCAAGGAAATCAGCTATGTCGATATCTCGCCGAAGCAGACCGTGGGCGTCTCGGCGTCTCTGATCCCGTTCCTCGAGCATGACGACGCCAACAGGGCGCTGATGGGCTCCAACATGCAGCGACAGGCCGTACCGCTGATGACGACCGAACCGCCGATAGTGGCCACCGGGATGGAAAAGCCCATCATGGCCTGTTCGAGCATGGTCGTCCGCGCCGAAAAGGGGGGCGTGGTGACCTACGTCGATTCCCAACGAATCGTCATCGACAATTCCGATGAGTACGAACTGAGGAAATTCGTCAAGCTAAACGAGCGTGTCTGCCTGAATCAGAAGCCGATCGTAAAGCTCCACCAACGCGTGAAGCGCGACCAGATCATCGCGGACGGCTCGGCCTCGTCCGACGGGGAGTTGGCGCTGGGGCGAAACGTTCTCGTGGCGTTTGTGCCGTTTGACGGATATAACTTCGAGGACGCCATCGCCATTTCCGAACGCCTCGTCAAGACCGACGCCTTCACGTCCGTCCACCTGGAGGAATACGAGGTTGAGATTCGTGAGACCAAGCTAGGCCGCGAGGAATTCACGCGGGATATCCCCAACGTCTCGGAAAGGGCCCTGCGTAATCTCGACGAGAACGGCGTGGTCTGCGTCGGTACCCGTGTGGGGGCGGGCGACATCCTTGTCGGAAAGGTCTCTCCTAAGTCCAAGAGCGAGCTTTCGCCGGAAGAGAAACTCCTTCACGCGATCTTCGGTCGCGCCGGCGAAGACGTGAAAAACGACAGCCTCGAGATGCCCGCCGGCGAAGAGGGTGTTGTGGTTAACACGCAGGGCTTCAGCCGCCGCGTCCACATGTCTGAAGACCAGAAGAAGCAGCTCAACAAGGAGATGAGGGAATACCGCAAGAAGATGAACGGTCGGTTAGTGAAGGTATTCCGCATCATGGCTGAAGATATCAACGAAGTGCTCGGAACGCCGATGGTCGATCCGTCCACGCGCCAGAAAGTGGGCGCCAGCGACATAGCGGACGTCCTGCTCGAGCAGATCGAGAACTTTAAGTTGCGATGGATTAAGACGCGCAGCGCAGCCGCCCGCCAGCAGGCCGAACGTATCTACAATAAGTACTGGCCCAAGGTCGAGCAGATCCGCAAAGAGATGAAACGCAAGCTCGACCACATGAAGCGAGGCGACGAGCTGCCCTCCGGCGTGCTGGAGATGGTCAAGGTCCGAGTGGCTACCAAGCGCAAGTTGGGCGTGGGCGACAAGATGGCGGGGAGGCACGGAAACAAGGGCGTCATCGCACGGATCATCCCCGAAGAGGACATGCCATACCTGGAAGACGGGACGCCCGTCGACATCATGTTGAACCCCCTTGGCGTGCCCAGCCGAATGAACGTCGGGCAGATCCTCGAGACTCACCTGGGCTGGGCGGCGGCGGTGCTGGGCTTTAAGGCAATAACGCCGGTCTTCGACGGAGCCAAAGAAGAGGAAATCTTCGGGTGCATCGAAGAGGCCAATGAGCACGTGCGCCAGAGGAGGGAGGAAACCGAAGTTATCCAAAACGCCGGGACGACACGCGATATCCTCGTGCAGATGCCTTCCGACGGGAAGATTGTTGTTTATGATGGGCGGACCGGCGAGCCCTTCGAGCAGAAGGTGACTGTCGGTTACATCTATATGAACAAGCTGCACCACCTGGTGGATGAGAAGATCCACGCACGGGCGACGGGGCCGTACTCGCTGATCACCCAGCAACCGTTGGGTGGAAAGGCCCGCACGGGCGGGCAGCGGTTCGGCGAGATGGAGGTCTGGGGTCTGGAGGCCTACGGCGCCAGCTATACACTGCAGGAACTGCTTACCGTCAAAAGCGACGATGTGGAAGGGCGGACGAAGATCTACGAATCCATGGTTAAGGGCACCAACACGCTGGAGGCGGGGACGCCCGTCAGCTTCGACGTGCTGTGCAACGAGCTGCGGGGCTTGGGGCTGAACGTTCAGCTTGAAAAGAAAAAACTGATCTAAGACGGCGCGAGTCCGGCGGCGCGGGCGGGCCTTGTTGCGGAGGACCGCTGCGTCGCCAAGGAGCGAACAGACATGGCCGAGAGCGTATATGATCGGATCAATGATTATGGGTCGGTGAAGGTCCAGCTTGCTTCGCCCAACGACATCCGCAGTTGGTCGTTCGGCGAGGTCAAGAAGCCCGAGACGATCAACTACCGCACGTACAGACCGGAGAAGGACGGGCTGTTCTGCGAGCGGATTTTCGGGCCCGAGCGAGACTGGGAATGTGCCTGCGGTAAGTACAAGGGGACCAAGCACAAGGGCATTATCTGCGACCGCTGCGGCGTAAAGGTCACCCACTCCCGCGTGCGCCGCAAGCGAATGGGGCACATTAATCTGGCCGCTCCGATCGTGCACATATGGTTCTTCAAGGCCCTCCCGTCCAGGCTCGGTACCTTGCTGGACATGAAGACCTCCGACCTGGAGAAGGTCATACTCTTTCAGGACCACGTCGTGACCGATCCCGGCCAGACGCAGCTGAAGTACAAACAGCTTCTGACGGAGGATGAATACCGCCTGGCATACGAGGAATACCGCGACGATTTCAAGGCCCAGATGGGTGCCGACGCCATAGGGAAGCTGCTTGGCGATCTCGACCTGTCCGAGCTGTCGCAAACGCTGCGAGACGATCTGAAGAAGACCTCCTCCAAGCAGAAGACCAAGGACCTCACCAAGCGGCTCAAGCTGGTGGAGTCTATTCGCACCTCCGGGAACAAGCCCGAATGGATGGTAATGGAGGTCATCCCGGTCATCCCGCCGGACCTGCGCCCGCTGGTGCTCCTGGAGAGCGGCAATTTTGCAACCAGCGACCTGAACGACTTGTACAGGCGCATTATCAACCGCAACAACCGCCTCAAGAAGCTGATGGACCTCAACGCACCCGAGGTAATCATTCGCAACGAGAAGCGAATGCTCCAGCAGGCGGTCGACGCGCTGCTGGACAACAGCCGGTGCCGCCGGCCCGTCCAGGGCACTGCCAACCGGCCCCTCAAAAGCCTCACCGACATGATCAAAGGGAAGCAGGGACGGTTCCGCGAGAACCTGCTGGGTAAGAGAGTGGACTACTCGGCCCGTTCGGTCATCGTCATCGGCCCGGAGCTGAGTCTCCACCAGTGCGGCCTGCCGAAAAAGATAGCCCTCGAGCTGTACCAACCTTTCATCATCCGCCGCCTTAAGGAGCGCGGCCTGGCCGATACCATCAAATCCGCCAAGAAGATGCTCGAGCGGCGCGAACGGGAGATCTGGGACGTGCTGGAAGAGGTGATCTATCAGCACCCGGTGTTCCTGAACCGCGCCCCGACGCTTCACCGGATGGGCATTCAGGCCTTCGAGCCGGTCCTGGTCGAAGGCAACGCCATCAAGATCCATCCGCTGGCTTGCAGGGGTTTTAATGCCGACTTCGACGGC
>DAOVQV010000005.1 GCA_030628445.1 Phycisphaerae bacterium
CGACAGTTCACCTGGGGACCCACCTCGTTAATTGCGCGGATAAGTGTCCGACCATATCCGCCTATACCAACGATACCCAGTCGAATCATCTTGCGATTCCGCTGCTGCACTCGGTGGCGCCGCGGCGCCTTTACACCCAACGCAGGTTAACCATCTATACCCGCGTACCGCCAAGGGTGCAACGATCGCGTTTTCGCCTTGACCGGCGGGCCCACGGCGGGTACAAGGGTTTTCCATTTTCGTACGGGGCATGGGCCAGAATGTTCTGTGCCCGCGCTGCGGTGAGGTGTGGTATGGGAAGCGAGAAGAATACCAACAAACCCAAGCTGGAAACGCTTCGCCGACAGATCGACCGGCTCGATGAGCAGATCGTCGAGCTTCTTAACAAGCGTGCCGAGGTCGTTGTGAAGATCGGCAAGGCCAAGCATCTTGACGGTGGACCGATTTACGTTCCCGAGCGCGAGCACGCGGTGCTGAACAGAATCACCGAGCTGAACCGCGGGCCGCTGCACGATCAGTCGCTGCGCGCGATCTATCGGGAGTTGATGAGCGGGTCGTTCGCGTTGGAGAAGGCGCTTCGAGTTGGGTACTTGGGCCCGGAGGGGAGCTTTTCCCACCTGGCCGCACAGAACAAGTTCGGCTCGTCCGTCGAATACCGGCCGCTCGCGGATATCCGCGCAGTCTTTGACGAGGTGGCCAGACGGCATTGCGACCTGGGCCTGGTGCCCGTGGAGCGCAACATCGGCGGGGGAGTAATCGATACGCTGGACTCGTTCATCGAGCACAACGTCCACATTTGTGCGGAGATCATCACCCCGATCCACTTGAACCTGATGGCCCGATGCACGTTCGAGAAGATCAACGCCGTCGCGTCCAAACCGGAAGTCTTCGCCCAATGCCGTGACTGGCTGACGACGAGTTTCAAGCATATAGACCTCATGCCGGTGGCCAGTTCGGCCAAGGCGGCGGAGATGGCGGCGTCCACCGAGGCCCTGGCGGCGATTGGATCTTCCTTGGCGGCCGAGCTGTATGGGCTTAACATCGTCTTCGCGAACATTGAGGACAACCCAAACAACATGACGCGATTCCTGGTGATCTCGAAGACGCCGACCAGTCGCAGTGGGCAGGACAAGACCGCGCTGATGTTCACCACCGCCCATAGGGCCGGCGCTCTGGTGGAAGTATTGAACGTCTTCGCTGACAACGGTATAAACCTGACGAATATTGATACGCGCCCTTCCAAACGGCGCAACTGGGAGTATTACTTCTTCGTGGACGCAGAGGGCCACTTCGAGGACCCGAACTTCATAAAGGGTTTGGACGAGGCCAAAGCACATTGCGGCGAGTTGCACGTGCTGGGAAGCTTTCCCCGTGCTGAGGTCCCGGGCTAAGCTGGGATGCAAGCGGAGCTTGAGGAGCAAAGATGTCTCGCAAGCTGTTCATAGCCGGAAACTGGAAAATGAATACATCCGCCGCCGACGCCGTGGCGCTGGCCGAGGCGCTCGTCTCATCCATTGGATTGGTCGAGGCCGTGGATCTGGCCGTTTGCCCGCCGTTCGTGTATCTCTCACCCGTGGGTGAGGCGCTTCGGGGCAGCAAGATCACCCTCGGCGCCCAGGATGTCTTCTACGAAGACAAGGGCGCATTTACCGGTGAAGTATCGACGGATATGCTGATCGACGTGGGGGCGCGCTATGTGATCGTCGGGCACAGCGAGCGGCGTCACGTCATCGGCGAGACGGATGAGACGATCAATCGCAAGCTTCGCAAGGCCCTGGAGGGTGGGCTGGCGCCGATCTTCTGCGTGGGCGAGCTGCTCGAGCAGCGGGAGGCGTCTGAGACGCTGGAGGTGGTGACCCGACAGGTGAAGATTGGGCTGGAAGGGGTCTCGCAGGCGGACGTGACCGGCGTGACCATTGCCTACGAGCCCGTCTGGGCCATCGGTACGGGCCTCACGGCGACGCCCGATCAGGCCCAGGAAGTCCACGCCATGATACGAGAACTGCTTACCGGGATGTATGATCGGTCCGTCGCCGAGAAGGTGCGAATCCAGTATGGCGGCTCGGTCAAGCCCACCAACGCCGCCGAGCTGCTCGAGGCGCCTGATATTGACGGTGCGCTGGTGGGTGGAGCTTCGTTGAAGGCGAGCGATTTTGCTCAAATCGTAAAGGCCGGAATGTAAGAACCAAGCAAGAGGCGAGAGAACGAACATGGCCAGTTTTATACCAGGTTTCCTAGCGGCTTTGTTTGCGGTCATCTGTATCCTGCTGATTATCGTCGTGCTATTGCAGAAGGGCCGCGGCGGCGGCCTCGGTGCGGCGTTCGGTGGGGCGGGCAGCAGCGCTTTTGGGACGCGAACGGGCGACGTGTTTACGTGGGTGACGATCGTGCTGACCTCGCTGTTTCTGGTCCTGGCGATTGTCACGACCATCGCCCACCGCAGGCCCGGCGGGACGACGGCGACGCCTCAGTTCAACCCGCCCGCTAGGCCGATCGAAGGCCCAATCCCCGTCAGAATCACCTGCCGGACCAGCGGGGCGACCATCCGCTTTACAATGGACGGTTCCGAACCCGCCGAGGACAGCAAGCACTATGATAACAAGCCCCTGACAATTCAGCCGGGCCAGACGATCAAAGCTAGGGCCTCCCGCCCCGGGTGGGACGACAGTCAGGTCGCGGCGGCCCATTATCCTCCCTTGGATGCTGTACTGGAGGATATAGAGAAGATGACCGAACCGGCCGCCGCGTCAGCTCCCGCTGCTGCGGGTGAGACTACCCCAAGCCAGGCTGACTGAAATGAGTAAGGAAACAACATGCTGCGTTCAATGACGGGATTCGGACAGGCCAGCGGCGAGGTCGACGGTGCGCAATACTCGATCGAGATCAGGTCGGTCAACAACCGGTACTGCAAGTGCGTCCTGAGACTGCCCGAAATCTGCTCTCCTGCCGAGCCACAGATCGAGAAGATCCTGCGGTCGCGCCTCCGGCGGGGAATGATAACCGTCACGGTCAAGCTCACCTTCACCTCCCAGCAGGCCTATCGAATCAATACCGATGTGCTATCGGGTTACATCGAGCAACTGCGTCCGCTGGAGGTCGACGCCAATCCGCTCATGCGCATCGACTTGGGTTCGCTGCTCCAATTGCCCGGCGCCTGTGCGCCCAGCGCAGCAGAAAGCATCTTTCACCAAACGCGAGAAGGGCTGCTGAATTTGGCCGAACAGGCAATCGATCAGCTTACCCAGATGCGCCAGCTGGAGGGGGGGACAATTGAGGCGGACCTGACCGAGAACATCAACCAGATCCGCCAGAAGCTCGGCGGAATCGTCGAACGGGCGCCCCAGGTGGTCCAGAGTTACCAGGAGCGGCTCGTGACGCGTGTCCGGGAGCTGGTCAACTCGACCGACGTGGTCGTCGACGCCGAGGTCCTGGCCCGTGAGGTTGCGATCTTTGCCGATCGCTGCGACATCGCCGAAGAGACCACACGCTTAAATGCGCACCTGGATCACCTTGAACAAGCTATCGCAACCGCCACCGACCCGGTTGGGCGCAAGCTCGATTTCATCGCCCAGGAGATGCTCCGGGAGGCCAACACGATCGCCGCCAAGGCCAACGATACCCAAATCGGCCAGACGGTGGTGGAGATAAAGACCGCAATCGACCGCATCAAGGAACAGGTGCAAAACGTTGAGTGACCCGGCGCACTGTGTTGGTGCTGCGGCCGATGAGAATCGTTTTGAATCGGTGCTCAACCTGGAAGGCTCCTATGGGTGGTGAGGGCAGAGTGATAGTGGTTTCCGGGCCGTCCGGGGTGGGTAAGAGCACCATTGTTCAGCAAGTTCTGCGCCGCACCGGGGCGGGGTTCGGCGTCTCGGCGACAACCCGCCGCCCGCGTGCGCACGAAACCAACGGCCGGGATTACCGTTTTACCGACCGCCGGAGCTTTGAGCAGATGGTCGCCCGCGACGAACTGCTGGAATGGGCGGAGGTGTTCGGCGAGCTGTATGGAACCCCGGCCCGCCTTGTCCGCGACACGCTGAAGACCGGGCGACCGGTCATCCTGGATATAGACGTCCAGGGCGCAATGCAGGTGCACCAGAAGATGCCCAACGCAGTCTTCGTGCTGATAGAAGCCCCAAGCGACGAAGCGTTGGCTGAACGTCTTGGGCGCCGGGGCAGCGAGACAGATGCGTCGTTCGCCCAGCGGCTCGCCGAGGCGAAAAAGGAAACAGCTGCCGCCCTCAGCAGCGGCGTGTACAATTATCGTGTGGTCAACGACGACCTGGAGGCGGCGATCGAGCAGGTCGTCCAAATTGTCAACAAGGAGCGCTGAAACGGATGATCGAGGCACTGAAGAACGAGGACATCGTGGACAAGGTGGGGGGTAGGTTTAAATTGGCCGTGCTGATCCAAAAGCGGATGCTCGAGTTGATGCAGGGAGCACGGCCCCTTGTTGAAAGAAAAAAGGGCGTGACGGATATGGAATTGGCGATCCAGGAGATACTGGAAGATAAGATCGCCATTGATTACGAAAAATCCGACATCCCGACGCCGGAAGAGTTACTGGACTAGTTGGGCCCCGGCTGGGCGGGCGCCTCCGGAGCACTATGGCGAGGCAAGAAGACAATCCGCTGAAGGGCTATGAGGTGTTGCTGTGCGTCACCGGCGGGATCGCCTGTTACAAGGCGGCCGACGTCACCAGTAAGCTCGTCCAGGCCGCCGCGGGCGTCTCGGTCGCCATGACCGAAGCGGCCACGCGGTTCGTCGCGCCCTTGACGTTCCAGACGCTCACTGGGCGGGCGGTCTATACGTCGCTGTGGGAATCCACTGAGCGTCACAGCTGGCGGCACATATCGCTGACGGACGCAGCCGATCTGATGCTGATAGCGCCGGCGACGGCGAATATCATCGCAAAAATGGCCGCCGGTATCGCCGATGAGCTTGTCTCGACGCTGGCCCTTGCGGCCGGCGGGGCATGCAAAATCCTGCTTGCCCCGGCGATGAACGAGCGCATGTGGGAGGCCCCGCCGACGAAAGCAAACATCAAGAAGCTCAACCGCTGGGGCGTCCACATCGTCGGGCCCGTGCGCGGGTATCTGGCGTGCGGCGTTGCGGGTCAGGGACGTCTGGCCGAACCCGACGCGATCCTCGCCAAAGCCACCGAGCTTCTCCTGTCAGATCCGCCCAAGGGCCGCGTGGTCGATCAGAGCACTTAACGCTGGAGTTTACCCACCGGGGATTGTGGGGTAGGTTATTGATATGCGTATTCTCGTCACAGCCGGACCCACACGCCAGTACATCGACCCTGTGCGTTTCATCACCAACGCCTCCAGCGGACGGATGGGGTACGCCGTCGCTGCCGCCGCTGCCTGCGCGGGCCACGACGTAACGCTGCTTACCGGTCCGGTCTCGCTCGCCCCTCCGGACGGTTGTCGCCTTGTGCGGTTCGTGACGGTTGCGGAACTTACTGAGGGACTCGAGGAGCACTTCCCGGCGTGCGACGCGCTGGTGATGGCTGCGGCGGTGGGAGATTTCCGCCCGGCCCGGCAGCGGGACCAGAAGCTGCGCCGCTGTGATGGTCCGGTCGAGATCCGCCTCTTACCCACGCAGGATGTCCTGGCGACGGTTACCGGTACCAAGCGGGCCCATCAGCTGATCGTCGCATTCACCGTCGAAGAGGGGCCGGATGACAAAATAGAGGTCGGCGCTCGGGTGAAGCTTAAGGCGAAGGGCGCGGATTACATCGTCGCAAACACGCCGGATGCGATGGGCGCCGACAAGAGCCGCGCCGCGGTCCTCTCGGCGACGGACGTTGTGCTTCCCTGGGCGGTCAGGACAAAAGAACAACTGGCCGAACAGATCGTCCGTCTTCTGAGCAGCCCACGAGGCCAGGCGAGCTAGCATGGTCAACCGCACGCTCGTCGCTATTGGGTGAGGTGATGCAGATCGCAGTCGATAAATGCTTGGACGATCTGTCGCGGCGGATCGACGAGCAGCAGGAACAGGCCAATCTCACCGAGTGGATCTCTTTTCTGAACGACGGTTGGAGGGGGGAGACCTTCTCGCCCACGCCGCGCAAAGCGGCCCCGACGCAGGTTCACTGGCCGCAAGTCACGGTCAATGAGGCGATCGCGGATTTCGATTCAATGCTGTTGCAGCAGTTCAAGACCTGCTCGGACGTTCTGGGCGCCGGTGGGACGAACCGGCTCTGCGTTCGTTGCAATTACGGGACTGCGATCCTCCCTTCGTTGTTCGGGTGCGAGACCTTTTCCCTGTCTCACGACGCCAACACTTTGCCCACCTCGAAATCTCTGGGCGGACGCGACAGGATACGAGCGGCGGTCGACGCCGGCGTCCCGGATATCCGCGGCGGGATCGGCGGGCGAGTGTTTGAGACGGCCCGGCGGTTCGCCGAAGTCTTCGATAAACACCCGGTCATCGCCCGCAACGTCGCACTCTATCATCCGGACGTGCAGGGACCGATCGACGCGGCGGAAGTCATCTGGGGGTCCGATATGTTCTACGCCTTCTACGACGATCCTGATCTGCTGCGGCGACTGATGGAGTTGGTGACCGCCACGTACATCGCATTCATGCGCCGCTGGTATGAGCTGGTCCCGCCGGGCGGGGAATACTCGACGCATTGGGGATTCCTGCATTCCGGGAAGTTAGTGATCCGCAACGATTCGCTGATGAATCTGTCGCCGGAGATTTACACTGATTACGTGCGCCCGCTGGATCAGCGGGTCTTTGATGAGTTCGGCGGCGCCGGTGTGATTCATTTCTGCGGCCGCGGGGACCATTACATCGAGCAGATGTCCCAGATGCGGGGCCTGACGGGGATTAACATGTCCGAGCCGCATCTGAATGACATGCAGGTGATCTACCGCAACACCGTCGATAAGGGAATCAAGATCCTGGGGCTCGACCGGCGGGTGGCTGAGACGGCCGGTCGTCCGTTGCGAGGGCAGGTGCATGTCTGCGACGCAAGCGGCCAGGTGTTCTCCCACCGCCCGTCAACATAAGGCAGGCCGGCAACAGCACATAGGCGTCTGTTACGCGTGGTGTATTTCCCCTCCAGCAAACCCCACTACCGGGCCGATAAATCTACCAGGACCATAACGAGGTTGAAGGCAGTGCCCCAAGGGCCGTGATTGACCTGTGTGCGCGAACGGTTCCAACATCTGGGCTCTGTCGCCTGGTCCGACAGGAGGCGAACACAGCTGAGTGATGAGTAAGAAGCGACAAGAAGATATCTCCGCAGAGACCCGTGGAGGCGAGCGGGGCAGCAAGCGATTCGTCCGATACTGTTTTATCTTGCTGCTGGCGGGCGTGGTGGTGCTGGTTTGGTTAAGCTTGCTTTCGTTTTCGCCGACGGATGCGCCGTCCCCCACGGTCCACCCGCCCCAAAGGCCCGTAGAGAACGCTGCTGGGCCCATAGGTGCTCACCTTGCATATTATCTGCGCTACTGGATTGGCGCGGGTGTGTACATGGGGGTCCTGTTCGCCACCGTCGCCGCAATCGCACTGATGTTCGGTGGGCGGATAGGGTTCTTGCGATGGCGGGTCGTCGGGGTGGCGTTTTTGGTGGTAGCCACGAGCACGGCGGTGTACGTGCACCGGCCGATCGAATCGGCAGATGCGCTATATGGCTCGGCCGGAGTCGTAGGGATGGCGGGCGGTAAGGTCTTGCTGGGTCGATTCGGCCTGACCGGCGCCTGGATCCTTGTGGCGATTACCCTTTGCATCGGGTTGATGCTCGCCGCCGATAATCTCGTCCTGCAACTACCGCGTTTCAGCAAGAAAGTCTGGGCCCATCGGGATCGGCTCCCTTCGATGGTGGGCAAGCTGCGCCGTCGCATCCCGCATATGGTGACGGCTGACTCGGGCTCGGTTGAGGTCACGGCCTCTCCGCGCGCCGCAGCTGCCGTCCCGCTCAAATCGTCTCGCCAAGCGGCGGGACGCAAGGGAAGTGTCGAATCTGAACCGGCCTCGCAGAGGGCCAAGCTGACGTCCCTGCTTGGGATCAAACAGACCTCTGGGGGGCAAGAGGCGCCATCGCTCCAGCCCGAGCGCATCACATCGCCACAGCACCCCATCAGGATTGAGTCCGATGACGAGCAGGAATATTCCTTGCCCTCTGCGGACCTCCTGGCCGAGGCCTCCGGCGGTTACATCGAATCCCAGGAACTCCAGGCCGAGCAGAAACGGACGATCTTGCGGCAGACGCTCGACGATTTCGGTGTCGAGGCCGAGATCGTCGGATACATGACCGGGCCCGTAATTACGCTGTTCGAATTGTCGCTTGCACCGGGCGTCAAGGTCGCCGCGGTGTGCAACCTCGCCAACGACATTGCGCGCTCGCTGGCGGTCCCGGGCGTCCGGATCGTCTCGCCGCTTCCGGGTAGGGACACAATCGGGATCGAGGTGCCCAACCTGGACAAGGAAATCGTGCGCATCAAGGAACTGATGCAGATGGCCCCCAAGGGCGCCAAGCGCATGCATCTTCCGCTTTACCTGGGCAAGGACGCCGGCGGGAATGCGATTGTAGCGGACCTGGCGACGATGCCTCACATGCTGATCGCCGGTACGACCGGGTCGGGCAAGAGCGTCTGCATTAACTCCATCATCACGGCGATCCTGATGACGCGCCGCCCGGAGGAGGTCGGGTTAATCCTTATCGACCCGAAGATGGTCGAGCTGGCCGCGTTTGAAAACATACCCCACCTCCTGTGCCCGATCGTCCACGACGCGCGAAAGGCCGAGGAGATCCTCGAATGGGCTGCGATGAAGATGGACGAGCGCTATGAGCTGCTTAAAGAAGCCAACGTCAAGAACATCGCCGGGTACAACCGCTTAAGCCCCGCACAAATCTACGAGCGGTTCGGTGTCGTCGACGAGGCCGAAAAATCGAGGATCCCCACCCGCCTGCGTTACTATGTGATTATCGTGGACGAGCTTGCGGACCTGGTGATGACGGCAAGCAAGGAAGTGGAAAACCATATCATCCGCATCGCCCAGAAGGCCCGCGCGGTCGGGATCCACATGCTGCTTTCGACTCAGCGTCCCAGCGTCAACGTGGTGACGGGGCTGATCAAATCGAACATGCCGTGCCGCATAAGCTTCCGCGTGGCCTCACGCCAGGAATCCCGGATCGTCCTGGACCAGAACGGCGCCGAGGTGCTGCTCGGCGAGGGCGACATGCTGTTCCTCCAACCGGGCACGAGCAATCTGATCCGCGCTCAGGGAACGTATGTGGATGACTCGGAGATCCGCGCGGTGGTGGGGGCACTTCGCCGGACGGGAGCACCACAGTACAACCCGGAGCTGATGCGACTGACCTCCCGCCCTGTAAGCGCCTCCAGCGGCGAGCGGGACGAGTTCTTCGATCAGGCGGTGGATCTGGTCCTGGCGACGCAACGGGGCAGTGTCTCGCTGCTGCAGCGACGGCTGCAGATCGGCTACTCCCGGGCGTCGCGGATCATCGACCAGATGGCCGACGCGGGGCTGCTCGGCGAGTATAAGGGCTCCCAAGCTCGCGAGTGCCTGATGACCTTGGAGGAATGGGAGCACCTGCACTCCTCCATTGCGGCCGATCAATCCGGTGCGTCAGCTCTTAACGGACAGCCCACAAGCGTCTAGGCGACTTGTGCGTACTTTATGGGGCGGGCCTGGCGCCTTACAATACTGCAGTGAACGGACAGACCACACCAAGGACCACCTCTGCGGCGCTCGGTTCCCGACCGGTGGAGCGGGTGCGCGTCGGTTGGGTTGCAAGCGATCAAACCATCGAGTCGTTTGGGCGCATCCTCGCGCCGCTGGCCGTGGGCCTGATGGACGAGTTGGTGGAGATCGTTGCGATCTGCCCGCTCGGGGCCGAGATAGGCGAACTGCCCAGTCCGCCCGTTGAGCTGATTCCTTCTGGTAAGTCGCGACGGGGTCTGCTGCGGCGCAGGGGCACCGAGACGCTCACCAGACAGATCCGCTCGCGGAAGGTCCATCTGATACACGCCCTCGACGCCGAAAGTGCCTCGCTGGCTCGCCGCCTGGCGCACGATACGAAGACAAACTATATCCTCACTTGCCACGCATTGGGCGACGCCCGCCGCCTCGGGCTGATGCACCGTCGCGCGGGGGCCGTGTTGGGGACGTCCGAGCCGGTCATCACCGATCTTATCAAGCACCACGCGGCGCCGGCGGAAAAGGTCCGTTTGCTTCGCCCCGGCGTCCACCAGGTTCATCAGGCCAGTTGCTTCCTGGATCCCGAGCGAACCGTCACAATCGTCGCCGGGACGATGGGCCGCGGGGGACGAGGGCTTCGGGAAGTGATCAAGGCGTTTGCCAAGCTGCATCAGCAGGATTACGACTGCCGGTTCTTTGTCATAAGCGACCGCCGCGGCGAAAAACGACTTCGCGCCCTGGTTAAGCGACTGGATCTGCGGCACGAGGTGACGTTTGTGGATCGCAAGCCCGCCTCATGTTTACCGGGGATATTCAAGGCCGCCGACATCTACGTATCGGCTGCGCCCACGCGAGGGCTTGACGTGCATTCCCTGTTGGCGATGGCGGCGGGCGTACCGGTGCTGGGAGCCAAAAAGGGGGTAGGAGATTTCTTGCTGGACGGTACGACGGTACTGCAGTTTCCCGCCGGCGAGACATCCCAGATCGTCACGAAGCTCGGGTCTCTGCTGGACGATACGGCCTGGGCCAAGGGTCTGGCGGAGCGGGCGTTGGAGTATTTGCGAAAGAATCATACCCCCGCCCAAATGGTTACGGCGCTGGTGGAGATCTACCGGGACGTGATCGGCGAGAAACCAGCCCCGAAGTCCGTGCAGTAGGTTCGCCGGGGAGCGTTTCGCCCCTGGGGCCCTATCGAAGATCGAACCCGGCGGACCTGTCACGCATTTGCATCGACACCGAAATCCCTCAGTAGCCCCGCCAGGGCGGGACGGTGCTCCTTGGACAGCGGGGTCATCGGGAGGCGCAGCTCGTCTTGAATCATCCCAGCCATCCCCATGGCCCCCTTGATCGGAATCGGATTCGTCTCCACGAAGATCGCCTTGAACAGCGGGAACAACGTCAGATGCCGCCGCTGGGCCGCAGGTATGTCGGAGTTGCTGATCGCATCGCACAACCGGCGTATCTCGCCTGGTAGGATATTCGCCAATACGCTGATCACCCCGCACCCGCCGACGCAGGCGATCGGGAGCGTCAGCGAATCGTCGCCGGAGAGAATCGCGATATCGCAGGCTGCGGCGATGTCGCTGGACGTGTTGAGCTTCCCCGTAGCCTCCTTGATCGCCACGACCATCTCAATGTCGTTATACATCCTGACGACCGTCTCCGGCGTCAGCTCTATCCCGGTCCGGCCGGGGATGTTGTACAGAACTATGGGCAGCTCGGCCTCGGCGAGTTTTGCAACGTGGTCGTACATCCCTTGTTGCGTCGGCTTGTTGTAGTAGGGGTTGACGATAAGACAGGCGTCGGCGCCGGCGCTTTTGGCATGCTTGGTAAGTCGCAGCGCCTCATCCGTGGAGTTGCTTCCCGTCCCGGCGATAACCGGGATGCGGCCCGCCACTTTCTCGACGGTGTATTCGATCACCTTGTCGTGCTCGTCGTGGGTCAGTGTCGGCGATTCGCCCGTCGTCCCGCAGGGCACGATTCCTTCCGTCCCGTTTTCGATCTGAAAGTCGATCAGCTTACCGAAGGCGTCCCAGTCGATATCGCCGCCGGTGAACGGCGTGACGATAGCGACCATCGAACCTTCGAGTTGTATGGGTTCGGTCATATCGCGCAACCTTTCGTATGATATGGTTTGCAGTACCGAGCGTATTGTAAAACGCACGCCGGGCGATACCAGGGCAAATGACGCCAAACTTCATTGTCCGCAACGCCGCCTGCGATGACCTCCCAGGTAAGGGCGTGCTTATTCCTGGCCGTAGTAGGCGTCGGGGCCGTGCTTCCGGAAGAAATGCTTCTCCAGCAGCTCTTTGGATATCGATTTGGCGTCAGGGGCGATGCGCAGCGTCTGGCTTGCCAAGCGGGCTGCGTATTCCAACGCGACGGCGTTTTGAACGGCCTCGCTGGGCGACCTGCCCCAGGTGAACGGCCCGTGAGATGCGACCAACACGCCGGGGACGGACATGGGGTCCAAACCCTTAAGACGCTCGATGATCACTTCGGCGGTGTTCGCCTCGTAATTGGTCTGAATCTCGTTGGGTTTCATCGCCCGGGTGCAAGGGATGTCCCCGCAGAAACAGTCCGCGTGTGTCGTTCCCAGCGCGGGGATTTCCCGCAGCGCCTGGGCCCAGGCGGTCCCATGGACACTGTGCGTATGGACCACACCGCCGATCTGCTCGAACGCACGGTACAGCACCAGATGCGTGGGGGTGTCCGAGCTGGGACGAAGCTCGCCCTCCAGCACTTCAGAGTCCTCCAGCGAGATGATCACCATTTTCTCGACCGACATCTTCTCGTATGGGACACCGGAGGGTTTGATAACGACGCATCCGGCCGCCCGGTCGACGCCGCTTACGTTCCCGAACGTCTCGTGAACCAGGCCCTTTGTCACGAGATCAAGGTTGGCCTGGAAAACCTGCTGTTTTAGCTGTTCAAGCACGAGGTCACCTTCTGAGCCGGCTTCTGATCACCAGCAAGCGTTTCATTACGTCGTACAGATTCCCTTGGAACTGGGGTGTCCCGAACGCGTCGTGCAGCTTGCGGTAGAGCTGGTAGAGCTGCTTGTAGACGGCGTGTGCCTTGGGGTCCGGTTTGTATACCTTGCGCCTCAGGCCGGTCATCGCCTGCTGGGCGGCGGCGAAGCTGTTATGACCGCCGGTGTTCTTCCCGGCCACTACCGCGCCGGCGATGGCCGCTCCGAGGGCGCAGGTCTGAGCCGACCGCGACACCTTCATCGGCCGACCCGTCACATCCGCGTAGATCTGCATTACCAGCGGGTTCTTCTCGGCGATTCCGCCGCAGTTGACCACCTGGCGGACCTTCAGACCGTACTGTTCAAAACGGTTGATGATCGTCAGCGCACCGAACGCCGTCGCTTCGATCAGCGCCCGGTAGATCTCGCCGGGGGTTGTGTACAGCGTCTGGCCCAGCAGCAGCCCAGTCAGCCGCTGATCGACCAGGATCGTCCGGTTCCCGTTGTTCCAGTCCAGCGCCAAGAGGCCCGACGCACCGGGCCGGATCTTTTCCGCCGCCGCCGTCAGGGCTTCATGCGACCCGGCCGTCCGGCCCCCCGGGCAGATGTAATTGACGAACCAATTGAAGATATCACCGACGGCGGACTGACCCGCCTCCAGGCCGAAGTAACCCGGTAAGATGCTGCCGTTGACGATTCCGCACAGCCCGGGGATGTTGGTGAGCGGCTTGTTCGTCGGAGCGACCATCATGTCGCAGGTGCTGGTCCCAATGATCTTGACCAGCGTCCCGGGGCGAATCCCGGCTCCCACAGCGCCCAGATGCGCGTCGAAGGCGCCGACGGCCACCGGGACTCCGGCCGCCAGCTTGGTCCGCCTGGCCCATTGCTCCGTCAGCCCGCCCACCGGCGAGGCGATTGTCTTGGCCTTGGGCCTCAGCCGCCCTCGCAGCTTCCCCAAGGCAGGATCGAGCCCGGCGAGGAACCTAGCGTCGGGGTACCCGCCCCAGTCGTCGTTGTACATCGCCTTGTGTCCGGCCGCACAGACGCCGATGGTCAGATTCTCCGGCGATTCGGTCCCGGTCAGCATCGCAGGAATCCAGTCGGCGATTTCGACCCACATATGGGCCGCCTTGGCGACCTTAGGGCTCGTCCTGATGCAGTGGAAGACTTTACTGAAGAACCATTCGCTGGAATACGTCCCGCCGCACTTGGCGAGATAATGCGGGCGGAGCCTGGCGGCGCGTTGGGTGATCTGCTCGGCCTCGGCGACGGAGGTGTGATCCTTCCATAACCAAGCCATGGCCGAATGGTCACGGGCGAATCGCCGACTCAACGCCAGCGGGTTACCGCCGGCGTCGACCGGTAGGGGGGTGCTCCCGGTCGTGTCCACCCCTATCCCGATGATCTGATCCGCCCGGAAGCCCTTGGCGGTCTTCCTGGCGGCCGAGACGGCCCTTTTGATAACCGCCTCAGTGCTTTCGATGTAATCGGCCGGGTGCTGACGAGCGAGATTAGGGTCGCCCGACAAGATCACGCCGTCGGCCCCGTGGGCGTAGTTTTGCACGGCCGTTGCGACCTGCCGACCGTTGGTTACGTTGACGATCAGGGCGCGGACGGAGTTCGTCCCATAATCCAACCCGAGCGAATACTTTCCCATGTGCTTCTCCTGTGCGATTGGCGGGATCTCGGTTCAGCCCGCTGGAACCCGTGCACGGAAATGATAGTCGATCCCCCGGTGGATTTCGAGAGATGAACCGGATGCACGGGGACCGGTGAAGCTGCGCGGCCGGTCCCCGAACTGGGGCCGAACAAAGCTAAATGCGCGCAAAAAAAGGGGCGAGACGTTGCTTGCTCAAGGCACCGTCATCGCCCTTCGCCTTGGTAGAGGCCCCTCTCTTGCGAGGCTCCTCATGCGAAACTTCGGCGGAGGAGGGCCGAAGTAAACCAGCAGGCGCTCATCTCTGCCAGCCCTCGCACTTGGGGTCTCAGACCCCTACCTTTGAGACACCTCCAACGGTCTACGCCCCTAAAGGGGGAGAAAGGGGCGATCCTCACAAGGCAGGTGCTCAACCCTGCCTCGAGTCGACCATCTTGTGCGGAGGCGTCTCGCTGTGAGGCTCATCGCTTCTTACATGGCGGCGTTCAGATACAAACTCTGTCAGCTGCCGCAAGCTCCTCGGTACAGCTCCCTCATGACTTATTCATCGTGGGTTGACCCGGCGGCCAAATCGCGATGCCCCTCAGTATAAACCTCTCTAACATCGAGTCGCAGGACGTGGGCCAACAACTCAGACCACTGCTGCGCCCGCACGGGCCGCGTCAGGTACAATGCTCCGCCGATCCGCGCTGTAAGCTCTTGTTGGCCGCCTCCGTTATCACCAACTACGGTGAGCGGACAGTTCGGCCAGCGCTTCCTGAGCCACTTCAGAATCCGTCCGAGCGTGCTGGACGTCTCATTTGTCCCCAGGATTACGAGCGCAACTTTGCCCATCGGAGCGTTGTACATCAGATCCTGTGCCCGACGATAGGTAACTAGACACCCACTATTGAGTTTTAACAGCTGCCGACCTACTTGGTCAGCTTCGCTGGTATCAGCGCATGCCATCAAAATGCATACGCAGCTCCCACCCCACCTCATTAGGGCGCTCCTTTGACTCGAACTCCAGGTACGTACAGCAGGCTCCTCAATCGTTTATGTATAGTTGCAAGGGGCGTGCCTTAGTTCGTCCAGGGCGCGCGTAATTCGTATGTCGTGGCTGATACAACGGTTGGGGGACAGGATTTTCGTTGGGCCTGGTAGTTGTCCTCAAGAGCCCTGTCGC
>DAOVQV010000260.1 GCA_030628445.1 Phycisphaerae bacterium
CCCGCCCTACGACTGCGCCATTCCCTGCTACCTAGGAGCTAGGACCTGGGATCTGGCGCCCGATTTGCGCGCGCGGTTTGGCGCGGCGGTGGGGGGGATGCGCCAAAAAAATGCAGATTTTCTTCTCGCGGCCGCACCGTCAGTTCGGCCGTTCGGTGTCCAAAAAAGCCGCCCCTTGCACGCTCAAACCGTGTCATGCGCCTAAAGGTGGAGGCACGGTTGCAGTTTGGCTCCCCGCAAACAGCAACCGCGCAATGCGAAATACGAGATTCTCAATGCGAAACGAACCCAAACCATCAAGCTGCAATGCTCCAAACGTGCAAGTGCGGGCCGCTGAGATCTGCCCGCATCGGTGCGAAATTTTCGCTGAACAGTGCTGGCAGATTGTAAACACCGCGGCGAACAGGTGTTGCGCGAATTGCGACCTGCGAGAACTTGCGACAATCCGTCAGAACGTGCGGCCGGCTGCGACAGCGTGCGAGTATCCGTTGCCGGCTGCGACTTTCGGTGGCCGGCTGCGACAACTGGCGGGCGATACCGCCGCAGCGGTCGGCGGCGCAGGGCGACGTGCTGGGGCGGTTGCGAATCGCCGGCGCGGGCCAGCGGCCGGCGATGCTGCAAGGTGCGTTCGTGATGTCAGGATTCTTGCAGGCGCAAACGTGAACGGCAATGCCGTATCGGGCGGCGATCTCCGTCAGTCGCCAGTAGACGCTTCGGCGCTCATGCATCCCAAGAGCAATGACAGAAGACCGCTCCGCGTGAATGTCCGAGCGGTCTGCCCGATCGAAACGGCCGAGGAGCTTCTCAAGAATGTTGGAAGTCCGAATGTTTCGTTTCAGGCTCTTGGCGACGGCTGGACGCAGGAAAAGGACGCTGGCGGCTATGTCACGAACACCGACGGCGGCGACGGCTTGGCACACATCTTCAAGAGTCTTCGCATCATCCGTCAGGCCGGGCAGAATCGGATCGAGTCTGACCTGGGTAACTATCGCGGCAGCCGTGAGCTCTTTTGCCTGGGCTATGCGTAGGCCCGGCGAGGCGGCGTTTGGCTCGAAGATTCCCGCGAGCTTCTCATCCATCGTGGATAGCCCGATTCCGGCGTGAACACTGAGAGCATTCGCCTTCAGCAGTTCCATGTGGCGGCGCGGTATTTTGCCCTTGGTCAGAAACGATACTCGCTGCTTCATCCGAAACAGGAAATCGAGGATTTCGTAGCCCATGTCCAGCACTTCGGTGACGGGCTGGAAGAAGTCGCTGGACGGGCTGAAATAGATCGCCAGGGGTGTTTTTCGCTTACGCGGCAGTTCGGCGCGCAGCTTTTCAAAGGTATTGGCATACAGCACAATCCGATTCTCGCCGAGATAGGTGCTGTAGCCCCTGGCATACCAGTACAGACACCCATGGGCGCAGCCGGCCGTGAGATTCACCGTGGCGACGTTCGACAGACAAGCCGGGCTCGACGGCGTCAGCACCGCGGATTTTCTATCTGCCTGGATGACCTCTACC
This sequence comes from Phycisphaerae bacterium, assembly GCA_030628445.1. Classification (GTDB taxonomy): domain Bacteria; phylum Planctomycetota; class Phycisphaerae; order SM23-33; family SM23-33; genus DAOVQV01. The sequence continues at coordinate 1,507 of DAOVQV010000260.1, forward strand.
ACAGGCGATCTCCCGGAAGTGCCTCCAAAGCTGAATGATGCACCAGCTTAAGTGAGAGTCATACCCACGTTTTCCCACGTGTGTTCCGCAGCGCCAGACGTGGCCGAGCCCAAAGAAGCCCGCCGCCGCGAAGGCGGGTATTCGCAACTCGCGAATTCAGCGTCAATTACGTCGAATGGGCGATACAGGACTCGAACCTGTGACCTCGCGGGTGTGATCCGCACGCTCTAGCCAACTGAGCTAATCGCCCGTGCCGCAGGGATATTATAGCTAAGAACTCATCCGCTGCAACTCATCGAGCGCCCGGGCAAAATCATCCGCCCAGGGCGCTTCAAGCACCATCTTCTTACCGCTTCGCGGATGGACAAACTCGATCATACGCGCATGCAGTGCCTGCCGCCCGATAAGCGGGTCGGCGGCCTCGTCGCCGCGGCCCTGAAGCTGGGTCCGATAGATCGGCCCGCCGCCGTACATCCTGTCGCCCACGATCGGATGCCCGATGTAGCCGGCGTGCACGCGAAGCTGATGCGTCCGCCCGGTCTGCGGATACAGCTCCAAGAGCGTGAAATCGGCCTGAGTCTTCCCGACGCCCCGCATCCGCCGCAGCACCTTGTAGCGCGTAATCGCCTCCTTGGTGGTCACCGGGTAAGGGCGGCCGGTCTTGCGGTGGACCGAGTACTTCTCGCGTATCTTCGGGTGCTTGCCGATCGGCGCGTCGATAATGTCCTCGTCGCGCTCGATCAGCCCGTGGACGATGGCGGTGTACGTCTTGTGGATCTTGCGCAGCTCGAACTGCCTCCCCAACCGCCACAGCGCAAGTTCGGTCTTGGCGATCAGCAGTATCCCGGTGGTGTCGCGGTCGAGCCGGTGGACGATCCCCGGGCGGAAGACCTCGCCGGTGGTCGGAAGGTCCTTGATGTCCCGCCAGTTCTTCTGGAAGTAATACGCCAAGGCGTTTACCAGCGTGCCCGTCCAGTTCCCGCGGGCCGGATGGACGATCAGACCCGCCTGCTTGTTGATCCCCAGGATATGCTCGTCCTCGTAGACGATATCCAGCGGGATCGGTTCCGGGGGAATCTCCTGGGGCTTTATCGGCGGGAGCATCAGGTCGATTACGTCGGCGGTGCGGATCTGGTAGCTGGGTTTCACCACCTGCCCGTTGACCGTGACGTTCCCCTCGCGGATGTACTGCTGCAACGCCGTGCGTGACACATCCTTCCCGACCCGCCCGGCGAGGTACTTATCGATCCGGCGTCCGGGTAAGGCCCTGCGGATGTCGATGCGCAGATGCTCCAGGCCATCGGCGTCGGGTGCGATGGGCGTCTCAACGGCGTCCAGTCCGTCATTAGCGCCGCCAGTGGCGCCAGATCCGCCTCTGGGCGAGCTGGACCTGGACCTGCGAGAAGACCGCCCGTTTTGGCGACAAGCAGCCATGAGGAGATGCTACAAAACCGCAGCCAACTTCGCCACCGTCCAGCTCAGGCGGCGCCGATAAGCTGCTTGGCTACGTCGACGGCGCTTGCGGCGTCGGGTGCGTACCCGTCGGCGCCGATCTCG
>DAOVQV010000055.1 GCA_030628445.1 Phycisphaerae bacterium
AAAACCCAAAATGCTGTATGTCTTCGCCCCGCCCTTGGCGGCCCCGGGGCGGCCCTGGTTGATCATCAAAAACAACATCAGCGTGGTAAGCTCCCACCCGACAAGCAGCACCAGCAGGTTGTCGGCCAGGCCGACGATGCACGCCCCACCGAGCGCCCAGATCAGATAGGCGTAGAATTTCCCCTCCCAATACGTCCCAGCCATCGCCCGGAAGCTGTAGACGCCGACCAAGAACGCAAAGGCGGCAGCGCCGAATACCAACACCATACCCAGTGTGCTCGACCCCAACTCGACGGCAAACTCGATGTTGTCGGTAAGCTCCACCCACGTCCATGAGTACGTCGGCGCTTGTGGTGACTCTACGATCTGCACCCCGCCGTGGATAACCAGGAACACAGCCACCAGGGCCAGAAGCTTGCAGACGAATGGGGCCCATCTCGACAGTACGTACGCCAGGGCGCCGATTACCAGTGCAGCGGCGATCGGGAAGATCAACGGTTCGGATACGATCTGATAGAGCTTATCCATAGGGCTTACCATTGCTTCAAGAGGCGCTGGGTCTTCTGTTGTGACAGCTTGACGAGTTCGGCGAAGTTATACATAGGTTTCCGGCTCTGGGCGTCCACTGCTACACACATCCGCTCCGTGCAGGAGTAGCACGGGTCCACACTAGCCAGCGTAATCGCAACGTCCGGGATCTGCAGGCCGATGCAGGACGCCTTAAATGTCGGGACGTTATTGAAGCTGGGCGCTCGGATCTTGTGCCGCACCGGGCGGTTGGAACCGTCTGATCGGACGTAGTGGAACGTCTCGCCGCGCGGGGCTTCTACGCGGCCGATGCCCTCGCCAGGCGGAATGGCCTCGACCTTGGCGTCGATCTCGCCGCCGGGAATGTCCTTGACGCACTGCTTGATGATCTTGATGGCCTCGAAGCACTCCAGCAGGCGAACCACCGCCTTACCGAAGACGTCGCCGCCCGGGGCGGTTATTACCTCCCAATCGACCCGGTCGTAAGCTGCATACGGATCGTCACGGCGGACGTCAATCGGTATTCCGCTGCCGCGAACCGTCGGGCCCAGCGCGCCGTAGCTCTTAGCATCTTCCGGCGTAAGGACGCCGACGTTCTTGAGCCGCGCGTGAAGGACAGGATCATCCAACACTGCCTTGGTCAGCATCTCCAAAGGCTCTTGCTGTTCTGTGACGGCCTGGTCTATTGCTTTCAGTTGCTCATTGGTCATGTCGCGTCGGACGCCGCCGATCTTGCAGTTGGCGTAGCTGACCCTGCTGCCGGTGGCGATCTCCAATGCATCCGTGCACGGTTCGCGATACTTCCATGCCCACATGAAGACGGTGTTATATCCCAGGAAGTGCCCGGCCAGGCCTACCCAAAGCATGTGCGACTGGATACGCTCAAGTTCGTTAACGATAGTTCGCAGGTACAAGGCCCGCTCGGGGACCTGGACGTGGGCGATTTCCTCGACCGCCTGGACGTAGGCCAGCGGATGAGACGCCGAGCAGATTCCGCAGACCCGTTCGACCACGAACGGAACCTGATCGAACGTCTTGGACTCATCCAGCTTCTCTATACCGCGGTGGTTGTAGGATATCCGCACGTCCATATCGACGACGGTCTCGCCCTCGACGTATAACTGGTAGAACTCCGCCTCCTCTTGCAGCGGGTGGAACGGGCCGATATTCACGACGGTTCTGTGACTCATTTGCCTTCCCTCCCGTCAGTGGCGACGTCCGGCGAGCTCTGCGTCGGTGGCAGGGGCGGTCGGTCTTCGACCTGGTCAAAGTCCTTCCGCAGCGGATACACACCCTCAGGCCAGGAGTCGTCCAGGATTAACCTCCGCATGTCGGGATGACTGCGGAAGTTCGCTCCAAGCAGGTCGTGCATCTCTCGTTCGATCCAGTTTCCCGCGAACACGACGTCGGCGATTGAATCGACCTCAAGCTCCGGCCGCCGTGCCAGAACCTTCAGCGTGACGACCGCACCGGCCGGCTCGAAGGCCCAATGGTACAGCACGTCGATCCCGTCGCGGACCTCGATACCCGTCGCCGTCGCCAGGCGCGAACCTTGCATCGCCATCATCTTTTTGGCGACCTCGACAGTCCTTCTCGGGTCGATCCGCACGATACCCCGGCGGGCCTCGCACTGGTGGACCTCAAGGACGGCGTCACCCAGCTGCTTAAACACTTCACCGACAAATCCCTCCAGCGGGATCTCGGTTTCGGTTTGTACGACAGTCATCGCCGATTCTCCACAAAGCTACAGCGTTTTGAGCAACTCCATACCCTTGACGGCTGCGTCGATCATCGATTCCGGTTTGGGAGGACATCCTGGCACATAGATGATGATGGCGTTGGGGTCGACGGCCTTGATGGCCTCGTCAACGGGCAGGCCCATGTGATAGGCCTCGGTGAAGATCCCCTGTGCATTGGCGCAGGCCCCGATAGCGAGAACCACGCAAGGCTTGGCGGTTTGCATGTACACTTCCTGCAGTCGCGGCATGGCCTGTCGCGTACAGACCCCCGTCACCGCCAGGACATCAGCATGGCGGGGCGAACCGACAAGGATCATCCCGAACCGCTCGATGTCGTACCGGGGCGTCAGCAGCTCCAAGACCTCGATGTCGCAGTTGTTGCAGGCCCCAGCGTTCACGTGGTAGACCCACAGCGACTTCCGCAATGCCCACATCTTTAAAGCCATGGCAGCCCCTTCGCAATGCCGACTAACGCCAGCACCAGCGCCAAAACCGCCACCGGCGTAAGACCAAACCAGAAGAACTTCAGTGTCTGATCAATCCGCAGCCGCGGGTTGGTGTTTCGAATTAGCGTCACCAGCGCTACAAGAACAAAGTACTTACCGGCAAAAGTCAAATACCCCCACCATGCGCCGGTGTACAGCCCGCCCCAGAAAACAATGATCAGCAACAGCGGCATCAGTGCCAGCAGCATCGCCCTGCTCATCAGGAACATGGCAAGCGACGGGCCGGAGTATTCAACGTAGACTCCGGACATGATCTCGCACTCGGCCTCGGCAAGGTCGAAGGGGACTTGGCCGAGCTTGGCCTGCATGCAGAGAATTGCGACGATAATCGCTAATGCTCCGGAGATACTCAGCAGCACCGACCCACCGGCGGCCTGCGCTTCGATGATCCCGCCCAGCTTAAACGACCAGCCTGTCTGCGCCACGGCCACCAGAAGCGCCAGCACCATCGGCAGCTCATACGAAAGCAGCAGTTTCATCTCCCTGCTGGCGCCGATCGCCGCGTGAGGGTTCCCGCTGGCCGCCGCTCCGAGCATAGTCATAAGCGCCGGTAAGATCAGCAGATAAATCACGACAATCAAATCACCCACAAACGCCTGGGACGGTATTGCAATCGCATGCCACAGTATCGCCGCCGTCACGCCCGACCCCGCCAGCGCTATCATCGGCGCCAGTAAGAATCCGGTGCCCTGGGCCGTGACGGGAACCAGGTTCTCCTTGCCCATCAACTTCAGGACGTCGACGAACGTCTGATACCACGGCGGGCCGACACGCCACTGCACCATGGCCGTGACCTTCCGGTCAACCCACCGCAGGACCAGGCCCAACACCAGCGTTCCGGTCGCGGCGAGAATAAAGGTAAGGACGATCGAGCCCATAGACTCACCTTCGCTTAAACGGATCTTCTCCCGTGGTTCGCCCACCCAGTACGCCCACGGCCTCGGCGGACGTATCTCGTTCATCGGCGAATACCAGCGCACCGGTCGGACAGGCGGCTACGCAGCGCGGTACCGCACCGTCATCGCCGGTGGTTCGATCTTCGCACAGGTCGCACTTGGCGATCTGATGACCACTTATGCGGTCCGTGCTTCTAAACCCGGTCGGTACCCCGGCCGGGGCGGCCGGTAGGACCCCGAACGGACACGCCTTGGCGCACGACCCGCAGCCGATGCACTGCAACAACAACCGTCGAACCACGCCGTTTTCGTCGCGGACCATCGCCTCGACCGGGCACGTCTCAACACACGAGGCGGCCTTGCACTGTCGGCAAATCAGCGGCAGCAGCGCAAAGCCCGACCGAGCAAAGCCCACGACCGGCATGTTGGCGTGACTGACGTAGCACGCCGCCGCACAGGAACCGCACTCAATGCAACGGTCCAGATTAATCAACACTCGCTTCGTCACTATTTCGGATTCTTGCGGCATCAGTCGTTTCCGTTCGCAGGGCTTATCGCAACAGTCGCCGGCGCAGCGACAAGCGTGTCGTTTTCACTGTCAATCTTGCTGGGTATCAACGCCCTGGTCCCCGAGGCGCCCTCGGGCAGGACGACCGCACCCGGCGCCAGCTCGGGCGTGATATACACGCGCGCTTGGACGCACCTGGCGCCACAGGCTACATTTGCCGCGCCCAGGTGCTTCAACTTCATCCCCCGGGCGTCCTGCGGCGAGATCCGCAGCGGGGGTACCGGCTGAATTGCCGCTTCCCAGGACCCATGCCCCGTAAGCGTCCCGCACCCGGCCTGGGCGGCCTGGCGTCCCAACAGCAGCGCCAGGGGCTTCGGTTCGCCCAGCGCCGGATGGGGTTTAGGCGCTTTGAGTTTTAACCGCTTGAGGGGATCGGCGCCCGCCGAAGCGTCGCCTTTGGCGATCCCAGCCATCCCAGCCAAGGCCGCTATGATCTCCGCCGGCGTCGGTACCCCGGCCGGAGCGGCCAGGGCGGGCGAGACGAGTATAGACCTCTGGCCTGTCAACAGGTATGTCCCGCCGATTTCCCCGGGTATGGTGGTCGGGAGGATAATCTGGGCCGCATCCGTCGTGACGTTTGGTAACCCGGCCGCTGCGGCGAGCATCTTCGCCTCGTCCGCGCTCGACCAGCCCAGCATCCCAAGAACATCGACTGCGAGGACAACGCGGACATGCTCACTGGGCGACATCGCCGAGGCCAGGGACACCGTTCCCATCCTCTGGCTCAGCCGAACGGCCGCCAAGGGATTGGCGCCATTGGTCTGGGGAGCAACACCGCCTCCAAGCTTCTTTGCAATTGCACCGGCCAGGTATCCCACTTCCCGCCACGCCGCCGATCGGCCATATTCAGCCACGATCAGGACAGCTAGCTTCCGGCAGCCGCCCAGCGCTGCGCCGGCTGCCTGCGCGGACGATGAATCCTTACTGGTCTGACCACCCGTCAGGTCGATGTCGACGCCCACAGCGCCCGCAAGCGCCGTCAGAGCCCCCAGCTCGCCCCCCACATCCGTAATCACCAGATGTGTGGCGAACTTAGCGGTCGTGCCCAAAGCCGGGTCGATTACAACGATAGGCGTCCTGGACCCGGCCTTGCGGCGGTCGAATACGCCGCGGGCGCAGATCGGATTGGCCGCGAAGACGTCGCCGATCATCAAGAACCCGTCACAATCGCCGAGTTCCCGGCCCGAGAGATACTCGGCGCCGCTGGCTTCTGTGCCCAGCAGCAGTTCCCTTTCGGCAGGTTCGACGGCGAAGCACAGCTTCGCTTCCGGCCAGGCCTGGACCCAGCTTGCCGCTTCGGACAGCTGCTCGCAGGGCAGATTAGGATCCAAAATGAAGGTGATCCCTCCCCGTCCGGCGGCGTCGAGGATCTCGCGGTACGCTTGGTCCATCTGAAGCTGGCGGACCTGCCCGTCCACTCGCTTTCCCGGCGCCAGTATGCGCCTGCGATGACCCAGCAACTCGCCCAGAACGCTCCCGCGCGGGCACAACCCGTCACCCTCGCCAAGCGGATACTCGGTTCGCCAGATATCCGGTCCGTTCGGGGCCACTGAAAGCTCACAGCAGGCCGGGCAAAGCGTGCACCTGGGAAGAACACCTTCTGTCTTTTGTGCTTGAGAAGCGATCATCACTTTTTCGCTACCTCGCACGCGATAGTCAGGCGGATAGACCCGGCTTTGCGGTCGGGCCCGGCCGGGCCGGCGAGATCGCCGATCCGCCCTTCAGATGGACCCGCCTAAAAGGGATCCGGGTAGTCCTTGATCAGCGCGTAGTTTATGTCGGGCCCGTCCTTGCACAGGTAGTACGGGCCGATATTGCACCTACCGCAAAGCCCCATTCCACAGCTCATGCGGCGGTTCATGGACAGGTAAATCTGCTCGGGGGTGAAGCCCTCTTCCGTCAGCGTCAGGGTGGCAAATTTCAGCATGATGCTGGGCCCGCAGATGAAGACGCAGCAGTTGGACTTGTCAACGTCGAGCCCTTTCAGAATCGTGGTGACCACCCCGGTCTTGCCCGACCAGCCTTTCTGCGGATTGTCGATCGTGCAGTCGAAGTTCACCTTTTCATGCTTGGCCCAGGCCTCATATTGGTTCCGATACAGCAGCTCTTCGGTGCACCGGGCGCCGTACTTGATGCTCATGCGCTTGATGCTCTTAAGATCCGCCAGCAGGGCCAGTATCAGCGCCCGCAGCGGCGCCAGGCCCACACCCCCGCCGATCACCAGGACTTCCTTCCCGGTGATCTTGTCCAGCGGATAGCCCTTACCGAACGGTCCGCGGATCCCCAGCGTCGCGCCGGGTTGAGACGCATGCAGTTGATTGGTGACGGTTCCGGTCTTAAGAATAGTGATAGCCAGCTTCTCCGGCTCCAGAGGCGAACTGGACGGTGTGAACGGGGCTTCACCGACTCCGGGCAGTGTCAACTGGACGAACTGGCCGGCCTTGAAGACCAAGGGCTCAGCCGGTTTGACCAGCAGCGTCCGGATCGTCGGTGTCTCGTCGATCACCTCGGTCAGTTCAACGGGCTGTGGGATGAAGGGGTTCTGTGAGATCATTTGCCTAACTGTTGGATTACCTCTCGGATATCGATCGCGCCCAGACACGCATCTATGCATCGCCCACACCCGACGCAGCCCAACAGGGCGACCTGCTGCGGAGAATAGGTGAACTTATGGAGCACACGATTGGCCAGCCGACTCGACAACTGCGGGCGGGGGGTTAGTTTCATGTGAACGCCGCCGGCCATGCGATGGTAGCTGCTCAGGAGACAACTATCCCATGTCCGGATGCGTTCGAAGGCCTCCGGGCCCAACACCTGATCGTAAAGGTAAAAACAGTAACACGTCGGGCAAATATTTGTGCAGGCGGCGCATTCGACGCAGTCGGCGGCAAAATCCTGCCAGCCCGCATCGTCGCCCTCGGGCAGGCCGGGCTGGCGCGTATCGTCGGCCGAAAAACCAAACCCCGCGTTAAGCTGGACGACCCGATCGGTCATTTCCTGGCGGGTCTTGTCGCGCTGGGCTAATTGTGCCGGCGAGGGCCCGGGAAGTTCAGCCGAGTCCAGTAGCTTCTGACCCTTTTCGGTAGCCACTTCCAGGACAAACCCGTCCCGGACGGGGCTGAGGTTGATGTCAAAGCCCTCTGTGGCGAACGGCCGTCCGCCGAGGAGCGTACAGAAGCACGACTCGGCGCAATCGACACAATCGCAGGATACTATGACCGCAGAATCGCGCCTTCCACGGTAGGGCGGATCGTCGAAGTCGCCCTCCAGCATCACCTTGTCCAGGTAGTTACGAGCCCGAAGCTCGCAGGCCCTCACGCCCACCAGGACCATCTGAGCAGTCTCGGTACCCGTCGCCACCGCAGCGCCCTTACCGTACCGGCCCATTGACTCAGCCGCCGGTAGGAAAAACCCTTTGGGACTCTGGGCTGCGCGGGGCTGGCGAAGCGGCTCCAGTGAAGTATCGTCCTGTACAGAATCCACCCAGGCCAGCTTGTCGGTCGCAACAGGCCCAAAGACGCGAACCCCCTCAAGCCCTGAAAGCAGCTTTGCTAACCTTCCCTCTGGTGCATAATACGTCGTCACATTCAGGTTTCCTGCAGGCAGAGTTTCGTAATAACTATGGTGTGAGCAGACCAAACGATCTAACTTCAACACCGCCAGCCAAACCAGACAAATACAAAAAGCTCCGGCAAGAGTCCAGCCACACACTACAGATTTTCGCAAGGGCGAGTCAAGCAATTCGTGGAATTTTTCACAAGACTTTCGCCGGGCCTCAGGGCGGTTCCGGCGCCTCCACACAA
>DAOVQV010000137.1 GCA_030628445.1 Phycisphaerae bacterium
CGTTGCCCTGTTGTACGACGTGATGCAAAAGATCGACGACTGGCGGGCGCTGTTTGGCGAGCTGCACCGGATCCTCCGGCCGCATGGACTGCTTTCTGTATTCCCGATGCATGTCGCAAAGGGCAAGCTCCTTTCCCGAATGGACGAGTGGGGTTTGTTCGGTCTTACCGATGAGTTCCACGGGCACGTCTTTAACTTTCGAAAGCTAGAAGTGGTCTCATAACCTGCTTCGCCGGCAAAAGACCCGCTTGGGGGATGAATTGAGGTTATGAAACCGCTTCTAACATGCCCCCCGTCATTGTCGCCCCAAACGCGGCGGGACTGCGAACCCGGCCGCACCGATGCTCGTGGTTTTGTGTTCGCGCGCTTTCGAGGCGGATCAGGAGATCCGCCGCGCCAACTCAAAATGCGTCTCTGGCGCGGTGGATCTCCGGATCCATCGCGCGCACTATTGCCGCGAGTCTGAGGTCTGGGGACCATTCTGCGCGAGCAGGGCTGCATGGCTGGTGGGGGTGACGCGAGAAAGAATGCAGTTTTTCTTTTCCCCGCGCGGGCGGGGGCTTACTGCGGGGGTTTTGTGATGATCAGGGAGTTGTTCTGCCCGCCGAACCCGAAGCTGTTGGACATGACAACTTCGAGACTCGCCTTGCGCGGCTCGTTGGGCACGTAGTCCAGGTCGCAGTTGGGGTCGGGCGTGTTGTAGTTTGTGGTCGGCGGGAGGATTTGATCCCGCAGCGCCAGTATGCAGGTGATCAGCTCTGTTGCACCGGCCGCGGCGATGAGGTGCCCCAGCATGCTCTTTGTGCTGGATATGGGAATCTTGTAGGCGTACTCGCCGAAGACCGCCTTTACGGCCTTGGTCTCCACCTCATCGTTTTGGCGCGTCCCGGTACCGTGTGCCGAGATGTAGTGTATCTGATGTGCGGCGACGCCTGCATCGGCCAGTGCGCCGCGCATCGCCGCCGCGGCCCCGTCGCCTTGGGGGTCCTGATCGGTAATGCGGAAGGCGTCGGCCGATGCGCCGTAACCCAGGATCTCCGCGAAGATCGGCGCCCCGCGCGACTTGGCGTGCTCGAACTCCTCAAGGATCAGCACGCTGGCGCCCTCCCCGAGCACGAACCCGTCTCTGGTCATGTCGAAAGGGCGCGAGGCCGTCTCGACCTGGTCGTTGCGAACGGAAATCGCCGTCAACCGATTGAACCCCGTAACCCCGTACGGGTGGATCATGCTGTGGGCGCCGCCGCTGATCATGACGTCGGCGTCGCCGCGGCGGATCTGCCAGGTGCTCTCGCCCATCGCCTGCGTGCTGGCGGCACAGGCGGTCAAGACATTAAACGCCGGGCCTCGCACGCCGTACTGACGGGCAAGGTGCGCCACGACCATGTTCGATTCCTGCTCCACTTCCCGGTGTAGATCCATGCGCTTAAGGGCCAGCTCCGCCCACCGTCCCGTGTTCACCCGCCCGTTTTCCCAGGCGTCGATCATCAACGAGGTGAAGTTGTCGAAGTCCAAGCTACCCTCGCCGCTGCCCAGATAGATCCCCAAGCGCCGGCGGTCGAGCCAGTCGCATCTGTCCAACCCGGACTGCTCCCACGCCTCTCTAGCCGCACCCAAGGCGAAACCACAGTGCCTCCCGGCGTGGCGGTGCTCTGAGGGGTTGTCTATGTGGTCGGCGAGCTCGAAGTCCTTGACTTGGGCGGCGAAGGTCGAAGGGAACGTGCTGGCGTCGAAAAGCTCGTTGACACTGATACCGCTCTTGGAACCCAGGACGCCCGCCCACGTGCTGGCAACGTCGTGCCCAAGCGGGTTGACCGTCCCCATTCCAGTGATGACGACTCTTCGTCTGCTCATGGTTCGTATCGCTTTAATACGCAGGCGCCGCTCTGCCCGGCGATGGAGAACCCGCCCACGACGGCGTAGGGGATCTGGTGCTTGCGTGCTTCGGCGTTTAGGTTCAACGATTCTTCGCCATCCGGGCGGGCGTAATTGACGGTGGGGGGGACTGTCTGATTTTGCAGGGCCAGGGCGGCGGTGGCCAGCGCGAGCCCGCCCGCCCCTGCGAAGATCGAGCCGATCGCGCCGGTGATGGCCACGGCCGGCACCGTCGCGGCCGCTTCACCCAGCGCCGATTTCCAGGCGGCCTGCTCGGCGAGGTCCTCAGCCGCCACGCCGCTTCCCTGGGCGACGATCAGGCCCAATTGATCCGGCGTGATGCCCGCCTCGGCGACTGCCCTTTCGACGGCGAGGTCCAGCGAACCGGCCGTCGGGTGTGTCACGTCCATACCGCCCGGGTCACAAGCAGCGCCGAAACCCACCAGCTCGGCGTAGATTCTCGCTTCGCGCGATTGGGCTTTCTCGAGGTCTTCAATAATCAGGATCCCCCCGCCTTCGCCGACGACCGTCCCATCGTGTTCGGCGTCGAAGGGCCTGGCCGCATCGGCGGGTGAGTCGTTCCGCGATGTGCACAGCCGCCCCAAGAGCTGCTGGCGGATCAGGCCCATGGGATTGAGCTTGCTTTCAGCCCCGCCGGCGATGACTGCGTCTGCCCCGCCGTCGGCGACGAGCCTGCTGGCCTCAAAGACCGACAGCACACCCGAGGCCGACCCGCACGTGATGGTATTCGAGGGGCCCTGGGCCCCGTGGATGATCGTGATGTGACAGGCGAGCATGTTCGGTAGGTACTTGAGCAGCCATAGCGGTGTCAGATTGTTCATCCCGGACTCGCCCCATAACTTGAAATCAAACTTACCATCCGTCACGGCTGTGTTGACGGCCGAACCCAGCTCGTCCAGGTCCGTGCTGATAAGCCCCGCGCCGATATTGCACCCGAGCCGCTTGGGGTCGTACGTGGTGGTCTCGCCCTGCGAGCTTCGTGTCAGGAGCCCTGCGTCCCGTACGCCCAGCTCCGCCGCGGCCGCGGCGATCTCTATGTCCCGCGCCATTACCTTTACGGACTTGCGGTATGTCTTTGGGACGAACTGCCTTGCTGAGAAGTCGGGAAGCTCCCCGGCGATCCGGGAGGGGAAGTTGCAGGCGTCGAAAAGGGTGATCCGCCGGACGCACTTTTTACCGGTCGCAATGGCGTCCCAGAAGTCTTCTGCGCCTAGGGCTGCGGGGGACACGACGCCGATTCCGGTGATGGCGACACGAGCTTTAGGCATCGTCGGTTCCGGGTTTTAGGAAGGGGGCGACGAGTCTGCGGAATTGGCCCGTGAAGACGAAATTCTCTTGGGGGAATTCAGTTCCGGCGAGGTTCTGATCGATGTGCGAAAACATCAGATCGACTCGCCCGATGCGCTGGGCGTTTCTCAGAACCGTGCCCTTGGTGGCGGCGGCCTCGGGGTTGATGTGCTCGATCTCGGCGTGGTAGGTGATCTGATCGCCCGGGGTGACGATGTCGTCGAACTCGGCCCTTGCGATCTTGGCGAGGATTACCTTCTCGGCGAAGTTCCTGGCCTGGCCGACGAGGATACCGGCCGTCTGGGCCATCCCCTCGATCATCAGGACGGCGGGCATGATCGGGTAACCGGACCAGTGGTCGTGGAGGTAATCTTCAGCCAGGGAGACGTTCTTTACGGCGACGGCGAGGTTCCCAGGTTTGAATTCAACGAAACGGTCGATCCAGATCCAACGCATGAAGCGCTCCGCCGATTTTCGGGCGCTGCGACAGGCCGGTGCGGCCGCGCCCGCCACGCCGCCTGTTACGAGTCGTTCAGCTTTTTCGTTATGTAGTTGATGATGGTCTGGACCTTGAACAGATCGCCCAGCTTGTTGACGTCCGGATCCTGTTCGAACTGGCTGAAATCCGCGTGCGGCATGCGCTGCTTGAGCTGCGACAGGCCGCTTTCGGTGAGCTTGCCTCCCTGAACCAGTTCGGGATCGTTCAGGACATTATCGGGGAACAGCTCGCCCCGTGGGATCTTGATATTGAACGCCTTTTCCAGCCTAAAGACGATGTCCAGGAAGTCGATGGACTCAGCCCCCAGGTCGCCGGTCAGCGTTGCTTGGGGGGCGACCTCCTCGTCGTCCACTCCGAGGGCCTCAACCAAAGTTTCCTTAACCTTCTCGAAGACTTCTTCTTCGGTCATCGGCATTGGCTTGTTTCTCCTGTCTTCGGGCTGTCGTTATTCCGACGCCACTGAACCGGCCGGGCCGGATTAGTTTTGTATCTATAGGAAGTTGGTCGGCCGAAGTCAACGATCACCTCCAGCCTATTCACGCCAACCGGTCCCGCCGTTCTAGCCCGCAGCGGCGCCGGCCAAGGCGGCCGGGCCGCCGATCAACTTGAACCGCTCCTTCATCTGCTGGATGATCGCTGCGTCCGCCTGGGCCAGGTGCTCCTCCCGCCCGGATAAGTTGAAGCAGTTAAGCTCCAACCGTCCCGACACCGCCTGGTTCTGGCCCACGAATCCGGCGCCTTTGAACCTCGCCGAACCGTCCGTTATCGCCATCGCCTCCAACTGGCACCTCAGTACGTCACCGGGGTGCACGAAACGCCCGTAACGGACGTTGCGCGCGGACGAAAGGACGATAATGCTGTTGGCGAAGTCTTGTTGGACTCGCACCAACCAGGCGGCCGCCTGCACCATCGCCTCGATCATCAGCACGCCGGGCATGACCGGATATGCCGGAAAATGGTCCGCCAGGTATTCCTCGGCCAGCGACAGCGCCTTGGTTGCGACGATCCGCTTTCCCGGTTCGATGGACTCGATCTTGTCAACCAGGTAAAACTGCATCGGTTTTTCCGGGCGTCAATGCCCAGATTACTCTTTTGCCGGCTCCGCTGCAATCTCTTGAAGCACGTCCAGGCCTTCGCGCAGCGCTTCTTCGTTGATCAGAAGCGGCGGGTTGATTTTGACGCAGCACCCACCGACGCCCACCGGGGCGAAAAGCATCACCCCGC
>DAOVQV010000209.1 GCA_030628445.1 Phycisphaerae bacterium
GGGGGAGCTGGTCGATCTCAGGCGGCGTTTCGACGCGCAACTGCTGATCGACGAGGCGCACGCCACGGGCGTGCTGGGCGCGCATGGCAGGGGAGCGGCTGAACTGCTGGGCGTCGAGGAGCACATCGACGCCACGGTCGGGACGCTTTCCAAGGCGCTCGGCGCCCTGGGCGGGTTTGTCGCCGGCCCGCAGGTCCTAATCGACACCATTCGCAACACCGGTAGGGCCTATATATACACAACGGCCCCGCCGCCGGCGGTATGTGCAGCGGCCATGGCGGGGCTGCGGATCATCCGCGACGAACCGCAGCGCCGTGGGCGATTGATGGGTCTAGCTGAGGACCTGCGCGGGCGCCTGCGGGCGGGAGGGGTCGATACGCGCGATTCGCAAAGCCAGATCGTCCCGGTCATCATCGGCGAGGCGGCCCGGACTGTGCAGATCGGTGGGGCGCTGCTGGAGGCGGGTTTCTTGGTCGCGGCGATTCGTCCACCGACCGTCCCGAAGGGAACCGCCCGGCTCCGCATCGGCCTCTGTGCGAACCATCGCTGTCAGGACGTAGTCCGTCTGGGTCAGGCCCTTACCGAGGTCGCGGGTCGATAGGTGCGACCTTGACTTACCTTTGTCCCGGAGGCGACAATACTGCGGCGCGCAGGATGAGCGAACCTACCATCTCCAAACCCGTTATCGGCCTGGTTGGCGGTATAGGCTCCGGTAAGAGCACCGTGGCTGCGGAATTTGCTGCGCTTGGCTGCGCGGTGGTGGACGGCGATGCGATCGGGCATCAGTTGCTGACCGAATCCGCCATCCGCCGGAAGATCCAAGACAGGTGGGGCGAGGCGGTCCTCTGCCCGGACGGTGAGGTCAACCGAGCGGCGCTGGGGCAGATCGTCTTCCAAGACCCCGATCAGCTCGAGGCGCTGAACCGGATACTTCATCCGGGGATACGGGCCGGGATCGCCGCAGGGATCGCTGCCGCTCAGGACGAGACGAGCGTTGCGGCGGTCGTCGTGGACGCAGCGGTGCTGTTTGAGGCCGGGTGGGATGAGCTTTGCACTCATACGCTCTTTGTGGAAGCTGCCCAGCCCCTGCGACTGGCCCGAGCACTGGCGCAGCGCCACTGGGACAGGGGGGCGTTTGAGGCGAGAGAAAAATCGCAAATTTCACTGGACACCAAGGCTCGAAAGTGCGATTATACTATTGGTAACAATTCCACTGTTCCCCGCCTGCGCGAGCAGATCCGGCAGCTTTTCTATCAGATAATCCACGTTGCCGATCGCCCCTAGCCGCCTGGTCGCTCGAAGGTTTTTGTTCCGGAACGGTGGTTTGCGAGATGAGTGTATCACCCCGCATTGCATTCCAAGAAGAACCCGTTCTCGTCGGGCTTCCGGGACGGTACCGGCCGGCGGGTGGGTGGAAACAGGCCTGTCTTGTTGGCTCGAATCGTTCTTGCCAAGAGTGGGCTGTAATGTGTTGTTCTATTGAAGCTTTGTTTTTGGAGGCAGGTGTCAGCCATGGCTAAGGCGAAGACTGAAAAGACCGAGAAGAAAAAAAACAACACGCCAAAGAGGCCCAACAAGCAACCCGGCGGTGACGACGAGCAGCAGCAGGCCCTTGCGGAATCCGAATCCGCCCGGCAGAACCCGGACGGGGCCGACGAGGCCGCCAACTCCGCCCAGAGCAGCTCTTCGGCGGACGCTGGGACGATCGTCAGCTTCGACGAGGAGATGCACGAGAAGTACGAGCGCGTCAAACGCGGCGAGCTGCACATCACAGACCTGCAGAAGATGACCGTCGCCGAGCTCCACGAAATCGCCAAGAGCGAAAACGTGAGCGACTATACCGGCCTGCCCAAGCAGGAGCTGGTGTTCAAGATCCTCAAGGGTCGGATTCAGAAGGACGGGTTGATGTACGGCGAGGGCGTCCTGGAGATCCTACCGGACGGGTTCGGCTTCCTGCGAAGCCCTGATTACAACTACCTCCCAAGCCCGGACGACATCTACGTCTCGCCCTCCCAGATCCGCCGCTTCGGGTTGAATCCGGGCAACATCATCGCCGGACAGATTCGCCCGCCCAAGGAGTCCGAGAAGTACTTCGCGCTGCTGCGGGTCGAGGCGGTCAACTACGAAGCGCCGGACCAGCTCATCGAGAAGGTCAATTTCGAGGACCTGACCCCCACGCATCCGGACCGGCGGTTCTTCTTGGAGACCGTGCCGGAAGAGGTCAACATGCGTGTTGTCGATATCGTCACGCCCATTGGTTTCGGGCAGCGCATGCTGATTGTGGCCCCGCCGCGGACGGGAAAGACCATCCTGCTGCAGAAAATCGCAAACGCCATCACCACCAACCACCCCGACGCGATTGTCATCATTCTGCTGATCGACGAGCGCCCGGAAGAAGTCACCGACATGCAGCGAAACACCACGGCCGAGGTGATTTCATCGACATTCGACGAGCCCGCATCGCGGCACATACAGATTGCCGAGATGGTAACTGCCAAGGCCCGCCGGATGGTCGAATACGGCCGCGACGTTGTCATCCTGCTGGACAGCATCACCCGCCTGGCGAGGGCCTACAACACCGAGGCGCCGCATTCGGGCAAGATCCTGACCGGCGGCGTCGACGCCAGCGCCCTGCAATCCCCCAAGCGGTTCTTCGGGGCCGCTCGCTGCATCGAGGAGGGTGGTTCGCTGACGGTGGTCGCCACGGCCCTTATCGACACGGGGTCCCGGATGGACGAGGTGATCTTCGAGGAGTTCAAAGGCACGGGTAACTCCGAGCTGCACCTGGACCGCCGCCTGGTGGACCGCCGAATGTGGCCCGCCATCGACATCAGCCGCTCCGGTACGCGAAAGGAAGAGCTGCTGCTCGATCCGCAGGAGTTGAAGCTCGTCTACCGGCTGCGCAAGGTCCTGGCGGATATGCAGCCGGTCGAGGCGATGGAGTTGCTGATCGCACGGCTCCAGAAGACGCAGACCAACGCCGAGTTCCTCATGGCGATGAACGTCGACTGAGGGACGCCGGGGAACCAAAACACAATTCGCGGGCCTGTATATTCGCGCGGGCCCGTGTCTTTATTGCGGAAAGTCAGCATGAAGTTCGACGCGGTGCTGTTTGATCTCGACGGGACATTGCTGGACACCATCGAGGATCTCGCCGATTCGATGAACACCGTTCTGGAGGGGCTGCATTTGCCAACCCATGATGTCCCCGCCTACAAGATATTCGTCGGCGCCGGCGTAGAAAACCTCGTCCGCCGGGCGCTTCCGGCGGATCAGATCAGCAATGAGATGGTCGGACGGTGCGTGGCCGCCATGTCGGATGAATACCGGCGTCGGTGGAGGAACAATACCATTCCGTACGATGGGATTCCCCAGCTTCTCGATGCCATCAGCGACCACGGCGTCAGGATGGCGGTGCTGTCCAACAAGCCACACGAGTTCACGCAACTATGCGTCTCGGAACTTCTGGCCGATTGGGATTTTGCGGTGGTCCAGGGGGTCACGGACGGCGTAGCTGAGAAACCCGACCCGACCGGCGCGATTGCAATATCACGCCTCTTAGAGATCGCGCCGAGCAACTTTCTGTACCTTGGCGACACCGACACGGACATGCAGACGGCGAGCGCGGCGGGGATGTACGCTGTTGGCGCACTGTGGGGTTTCCGAACGCCCGAAGAACTGCTCGAAA
>DAOVQV010000373.1 GCA_030628445.1 Phycisphaerae bacterium
ATTAAGGTGATGAAGGTCAGCTACACGACCGGGACGGACGCGTTGGTGCTGGTTCCCTTGGGTGTCGCCTTGCTGGGACTCCCACTGGCGGGGAAGCTGTTCGATCGCATGGGAGTGGCGCGTTTTCGCGGCCTGGGCGCTGCCGCGTGGGGGGTGGGGCGTTGCACGCTGTTCGCCGCCGCCCTGACCGGATCCTGGTCGCTGGTGCTCGTCGCCTTCGCCTTTCAGGGATTGGGCTTCTCGGGCGGTTCGCTCGCCTGGAGCATCGGGCATACGCGATTCGCATCCCCCGACAAGACCCAGACTTATATGGGCATTCACCTGACGCTGCAAGGGATGCGAGGCCTGGTCATGCCCTTCTTAGGCGCATGGTTATATCGCCTGCCCGCTGTCGGGACGCGTCTGTTCCTTCTGGCGGGTGTGCTGCAGCTGGCCGCGTCGCTGGGGTTCTTCCTCATCAGGCCCCACAAGGCCGAGCGGCAGATGTTCCGGGCCCGGGGGGGACCTTTCGCTTAGAGATGCACAAGGTTTACCGCCGCCGAAGCTGATCGCAATCGCAGCCGCCGTGATCGCCTTGCTCAGCGGGTGCGTCAGCACAAGAACCATACTGATCCCGCCGGGTGAGCGTCGGCGCGACCTTTAGGACGTGTCCCTTGGCAGGAATGCGCGCCAGCAGAGTCGCATATTGCGCCAAGCCTATAAATAGTCCATACTTGGCATTGAGTTTAACCGTTCAAAAGGAGCCAAGTATGGACACGGAAGTCTGGAAGCTTATTTGTCGGGCCGTGCGTTCGGCTGACCGACGCATTCGGCGCACTGGACGGAGGCCTAAGTACACAGATCAGCAGATCACCAAGATGTACCTTTGGTCGGTTTGGCACGACCGGCCATTGTGCTGGGCCTGCGTTCGGAGTCATTACAGCAGATTGTACCGACCAAGGGAATTGCCAAGTGTTTCACAATTCTGCCGCAGGATAAAGACGGCTCGGCTGCAGAGGATTCTTCAAGCCGTCAATACCTACTTCGTGCAGCGACAGCCAACCGCTGGTGTGGCGTTTCTTGACGGAAAGCCGCTGGTGGTCAGCGAGTATTCCAAAGATCCCGACGCCCGGACCGGCTACGCCGACGGCAAAATGCGCCGCGGATATAAGCTGCATGGATTCGTCACTGAACACGGGCTGATCGCAGGATTTGCCATCCATTCGCTCAACGTGGGAGAACCGAATACCGCCCGCTCGCTAGTCGATGCGATGGCCCCGGGAACATTGGTCTTGGCTGATGGCAACTACGACAGCGGCCCGTTGTATCAGGCAATTGCAAATCGCCGAAGCCTGCTGCTGACCAAGCTGCGATCTCACGCTCGATCAGCCCGGCAAATGAAGACTATGTGTCCCGCTCGCCGCGCTGCAGTTCATCTCTGGGAGGATTACCCGGCGATCTGTGAGCAGACCATGAAAACTCGCGATGAGGTGGAGCGAATCTTCTCGGCGTTAACGTGCTTCGGCGGCGGGCTTGCGCCACTGCCAAGCTGGGTACGTCGTCTGGATCGGGTTTGGCGATGGGTTACCGCCAAGATCATCGTTTATCACGCCAGATTATTCATCAGGAAGGCCGCATGAACATGGCTTCGTGCAAAATCCTGCTTGGGGACTTGATCGTACTGCCGGACAATACACACCGTGTCTGGCAAACCATTTTCGGGCATTGACCCGCTATAGA
>DAOVQV010000310.1 GCA_030628445.1 Phycisphaerae bacterium
AATCTCCCCGAGCAGGACATGATGGACGCATCGACAGCCGCCATCGTCCACTCACTGCTGGACCAGCTCGACGAGCGGTCGCAAAAGATCCTGCACCTTCGCTTCTGCCTTGACGGCGGCGATCAGGAGCCCCCAACCTATAAGCAGATCGGGGCCAAGATTAACCTGACGCGCGAACGCGTCCGTCAACTGGAAAAACAAGCGCTTACCAAGCTAAAGTCGCTCGTCGAAGATTTGATCTGAACGGGTGGCGATACGTCCCGACTCACCTTCTCCTGCGGCCCAGCAAACCCACGCCGCCGAGAGCTAGCAGCGAAAACGTCGCCGGTTCTGGAACAGCCAACAGACGAATCGCTTGCCCGCCGGACACATCGATCACGCTCCATTGCCAGCTGAGGCCAGGAGTACTCAGGGCAGCGGCGCTTGTATCGAAGCTGAAGCTTGACCCAAGCTCGATATCTTGTGCGGTCAACAGGTCAAACATGTCGCCTGCCAGAGGCTCAAACCCATCCAGCAGGACAATCGCCACACCCGCGTCCAGCAGAGCCGAGCCAGTCACGTCAATGGCGTCGTATCCGACGGCGTCAGGTGTGATTTGGTCGCCTCGATCATACCCATTAATCTCGGCCTCCATGCTGCCGCCCAGCAAGTAATAGTCGCCGTCGATACTGGTCATTCCAGGTGATAGGCCCGGGCACATGGTCCCACCACTCTGAGACAGGTCTCCAATGAACTCGCCCACGGAAAGCGTACCGGCCGTGAAGCTGAAGGTTCCACCATCGGAATTATCGATGGCAGGCGCCTGAAGGATTCCGCCGACAAGATTGACGGTCCCTGTGTTCCAAATCGTAATCGTATCGCCGGCAGCGAGACGGCCGGCTGCTTCCACGTTGATATTTCCGGTTCCTCCGGCACCTGGAGTGTCGCCGCCAACGTAGATGGCGCCGTCATTTTGCCACACCGACCCGGGCCCGGTAACCGTAATCGTTCCGTGCGCACCCACGTACAGGCCAAGCCCAGCCGGTCCCCCGTTGATGACCGACGCGCCCTGCTCGCCGGTCAACTCGCCCGAGCCGACGCAGCCCATGACCAGCGTGTCCGTCATGGAAAGACCCGACCCCTGTCCCGAGACCACTGCGGCACCGTTGGCGTCGGCAAAGAAGCCCCCGATCACGGCATTACCCGACGCCGAGCCGCCTCCGTCAATCCTCAGCAACGCGAAGCCCGAGCTGCCAACAGTAATCTGATTATACGTACAGGAAGACCCGGCCCCCTGGACCAGAAGCTGCCCGCCGGCTTGAGCGCCTCCACTAATGCTCACCATGCCCGCGGAGGCCGTGGCACCATCCAACACGTTGACGGCGCCAGTCTCACGGACCTGCATCGCTGCGTTCGCCGATAGGGAAGAGCCCGCGCCTGTCACCGTCAGCACCGGGGCCAGACCCGGACTAATAGGATCATATACCGACCCCACACCGATCACGTTCGCGGCAGCCGCCGCCTGGTCGCTGATCATCAGGGCCCCCTGCCCGTCGTCGCCAACGATCAAGTTTATGGTTATGTCCCAACGCGAACCAGGTCCCGTGACGGTCACTGCACCATCGGAATTGAACTGGTCGCCAATGACGACCGACTGGCAAGACACCACCCCGCCGTCCTGGATGGATAGCGTCCCGGTTTCGCACGCCGCTACGTACAACCGGTCCGCCGTCGTCAGAGATGAACCGGGCCCGGTGACGGTGGCGTGGCCGACGGCACCATATTGCGCTATATATCCGTCTTTGTCACTGACCACCGTCCCGCCGTTTTCGACCAGAAGAGTGCCGGCTGCGTTCATGCCGATTGAGAAATACTCTGAACTGGTCCAAGTGGAACCACTCCCTCGAACGGTAAGCTGGCCGTTGGCATCGTCGAATGCGCCAACCAGACCGTACTTGTTTGAAACGGACCCGCCGTTTTCGATTGTCAGCTCGGCGACGCTGGTTCCGTCATAGGCGATGTAGAAGGCGTCTCCGACCGTCATGGACTGCCCGGCGCCCACAGTGCACGTCCCGGCGCCATCGGAGTGCCCCAGGTCGAGTCGCCACCCAAAAGTCCTGTCGCCGTCAAAGCCAATGAGTTGATTGGTGCGCACCGTCGACCCTGGCCCTGCATTGAGCACTGCGCCGGGCGTCACCTCGACGGCCTCGGCCTCAAGTAAGCTGTTGCTGCCAATATTCACCGCGCCGGGGCTCCATACTTTCAACGTGCCGCCCACATACATCTTGCCGTGCGGGTCCAGGTTCACCGCACCAGGGCCGCCGGCCTGATCCGATTTCCCGCCCACATACACCGATCCGGTGCTTTGCCACGTAGCGTCGTCCACGGTTACGCTGGTAGATCTTGAAGTGCCGTACATGGAGATGTACGCGTCGGCGTTGGAAAGCAACGCGCGGTCTTCGACTC
>DAOVQV010000108.1 GCA_030628445.1 Phycisphaerae bacterium
ACGTCCTGCGGTGGGACTGCGACGAGGGTGACGCTCATTTCGAGTGGACCGACGCCGACGGCGTGACGAAGCAGATTCGCACGAACGGCCGGAAGGAAAGCGTCATCTGGGAATGCGAGCAGAGCCTTAAGCGCCTAGGGACGGATTACATCGACCTGTATCAGTGCCACTGGCCCGACCCGTCGACCCCCGTCGAAGAGACGATGGGGGCGATCGACGAGCTGCTCTCCGACGGGAAGATCCGCGCGGCGGGTGTGAGCAACTGGTCGGTCGACGAAATCGAGGCCGCCTGCAAGATCGTCCCGCTGGCGTCGAACCAGCCGCCCTACAGCATGATCAACCGCAAGGCGGAGGCCGATGTTATGAGCTACTGCGCCGAGAACAACATCGCCACGATCGTCTATTCGCCGCTGCAGCGGGGGCTGCTTACCGGGAAGGTAACGATGGAGCGGGTTTTCCCCAAAGCGGACCACCGCGCCGCCAATCCGTTCTTTACCCCCGATAACCGAAAGAAGGTCCTGGAGTTTCTCGACGAGATCCACCCGATCGCAGAGAGGCACGACGCCACGCTCGCCCAACTTGCGATCAACTGGACCATCAACCGCGCGCCCGTCACGGCGGCGATCGTCGGCGCGAGAAACCCACAGCAGGCGCGCGAAAACGCAGCAGCGACCGAGTTCAAACTCACAGAAGCCGAAACCAAGAGAATCGACGAACTCATCGCCGAGCGTTTCCCCGTCGGGTGGGAAACTGCGTAGTGCGCAGGCTTAGAGCATTTTAAGTTTCATCTGTCGCATTCATGCTGGCTGCGGCTTCGTCTGGCTGCTTCGGCCTGCATCGACGATCCGCAGGGATCGCCTACTTCGGCCTCCTTGCCACCCTCGTCCTCGCCGACGCCTGAATACGACATCTAAATCTTAAAGTGCTCTAGTTTCGCCCGGCCCAAAGCAGCTTCCCGTCCGAGCGAACCAGCAGCATGCACATCTGACGCGTTTGCCCGCCGCGACCCAGGTCGAACGTGGCGCGATACACATCCGGCCTGAACCGATCCAACCGGGTAAGTCCCGCCGAATCCGCCGACGCCAACCGCTCCAGCGCGGCCTTGCGACCTGCCTCCTGGTGCGGGGCCAGACCGCCGGCGCAATCGTCGGCGAGCACCTCATCGAGCCCATCCGCCCCAACGGCCCGCAACTGGGCGAGCAGCGACTGAACCTGCGCAAAGACCTTGGCGTCGGGACCGATCGGCTTGTGCTTGTACTTACCCGAGCACCCGGCCGTGATAGAAACAACAACAAGTACACCTGCGCAGATCAAGCTTCGCGCGGCGGGTGGCATCGCGGCGCGCCGGGACTTGACAAGCCGTGAACCTTCCGGGAACGCGGCTTGCGAGCAAGCTGCGCCACCCCCGCCAATGACGGGCGCAGCGGTCTTCAGACAAGACCTATTCCTGATCGTAGTGCGGGACATTGTCGGTTCCCACAAAGCCGAGGTGGTTCTGGGGGTCCAGCATTTGCCCACCCTCGAGGTTGAACGAATCAGCGTGCCCGTCCGCACAGAGGGCGTTAGTCCTGCCCAAGTGGCGGAAGTGCGTCGTCGCTGTGGTACTGGGGCCCCAGGCGCCCAGGTCAGGCGGGTCGAGCGACGTGCTGTTCTGGAAGATGCTGACGCCGGCCGGCGCCCAGGCCATCCCCGAATCGCCGAAGACGAACAGCTCGGACGGGTTCACCAGGTCCGAGGCTCGCTTGCGCGGCATGGGGGCGCCATCAACGCTGCGGCCCCAGATGCGCGGGTCCAGACACCAGGCGTTATACCCGTAGGTGGTGGTCGGCTCGTTTACGTACATGCCCTGGGGAACGTAGGTTCCCCACGGCAGCGACGGGCACCACAGCGCCGCCAGCGTGTGGTCGGAATGGGCCATGAACGCGCTTCTGTGCGGATCGACCGGATCGGCGTCCGAGCCCCAGAAATAGGTCCGCAGGGCCGCCGTGTGGTTCGAGTACGCCCAGAAGTACCCGTCGTTGTCGCTTTGGTAGGAAAACATCGCCAGGCCCAGGTTGTGCAGGTTCGTTAGACATTTTACCGAGCGGGCCTGCTCGTTCGCGGTGGACAAGCTCGGGACGAGGATGCTCATCAGCAGCGTGATGATGGATATAACCACCAGTATCTCGATAAGTGTAAAGGCGCGTTGTGAGAGGCTGTGCCTCATTCCCAGCACCTGTCTGAACCGACCCGAGCCCGGGCCGCAACAAAGCGACCCGGGCCGGTCGATCTTTCCAATGGACTACTGCGCTCGGAGCCGACCGCGCCGCAGCAGAGCAACCGCTCCCGTTGCAAGAAGCGCCACAGCGCCCGGCTCGGGCACCGGCGTATCGGGCGGATTCTGGAGAATGTAGTTGACGGTGTCCGTCTCCAGCGACCACCCGTCCCAGTTCCCGTCCACCAGCGCCCGTCCGCTTACGCCGGTGGAATGCGGGGTCCAGACGACCCCATCGTCGGAGCCCCAATATCCCAGGTACGAGTTGATCCAGTCGCTCGTCGCGACATACCCGTCATAGCTGAGCTGGTCTATCGCCAGGCCAAAGGCGTCCCAGTGGGTGTAGTCGACAACAAGACCCGTCTGAGAATTAAGGGCCAGGATCATGTCGGACCCCATTGCGCCGTCGGACCATTTGTATCCGAAGGCGTAGCTGGCGTCGCCGAAATCGATCACGGTAACGGCTGCATTCCCAGGATCCACCGAGCCATCATCAGCCCACCCCTGCAGCTGGACCCACGTATCTCCGTGCAGGTAATTCGTCGCCCCGGCGACACCAGCGCCCTGTCCGGTCAGGATCAAAGCAACCAGCATCACAAATGAGCATTGCGTTTTGAGCATTTTCACTCCTCTCTTTTTTCACTAGTACGTCGAGCGTAGCTGGCTACCACCCGGTGCGCGCTGAGCATTTGTGCGAACCGGGCCGTGCCTCTAAAAAATCCTCACGTGCTTGAACATTCGGTGTGACGACATGGTCAGCTCCTCAACAGCGCCGAGCATCGAGCAACGGTCCAGCCCAGGCGCAAGGTTAGACCGTCAGCAACCTTAAAGGGCTTTGCGGCAGGGCCTTCGAGCAAAAAGGCGCGTCAAAAAGCCCCGGTCCTCGCGGCCGGGGCCTAGGGGCATCACAGCCCGTCGAAATCTGTCCCGTTGGCCGATTGACTCGCGAAGACCAAACCAGGTTGGCTGCAGGGAGGTCTTCTGGCTTCCGGGTCTCGGGGTCCCAAACGCATCCTGGGGCGTTTGGGCGCCCTCATCTCCCGCTGCGCCTTCCCGCCGCGACTCCGCATCGCGGTAGTGGCCTATGCAGCGATCGTCGCCGGTTACAGCGGCGCGTCCGCGGCCGAATTTCACGGCCTTCCCTTTTGGCCCACCGATAGGCGGGCACCTGCAACGAGACAGACTCTAGCACGGAAATCCTGCCCTGTCAAGGAATCAGACCGGCGCAAAGTGAGATTCTTTATCGGCGCCTCATCCCCAGCTTCTCAGCTCCTCATCAACAGCGCTGATGAATCGCTGTTTTACCAGGTCGATGTCGTCGGTGATGCGCGCCCCGGCCGCCCGGGCGTGCCCGCCGCCGCCGAACCGCTCCGCCAGCTCGGCCACGTCAACGCCGCCATTGCTGCGGAGGCTGATACGCACCGCCCCTTCCATCTCCACCAGAAGTATGACCGCCTCGACGGACTTCAGCCGGAATGCCTCGTTGACGAGGTTCTCCGTCTCGGCGTAGGCCGCCCCGGCCTGTGCAAAATCGTCTTTCAGAAGCGTCATCACGGCCAGTTTGTCGTCGCTGTGAAGTTCCAGGCTTCCCAGCATTCGCTGAAGCAGCCGGAGTCGCCCGATGCTGTCGGACTCATGCAGCTTGGCGTATATCTCATCCGGCCTGGCGCCTTCATCGACGAGAAGCGCCACGGCCCGCAGCGCCCGACCGTCTGTGTTGGCGAACCGCAGCCAGCCCGTATCGGACGTAATCGCCACCATCAGGGCCTCCACAACCGTCGGCTCAAGAGCCCAGCCCAGCGCCCCCAGCAACTCACAGACCATGACCCCCGTAGCGGCTGCGGAGGTGTCGACCCACTGGACCGCTCCCACGTCGTCGCGCGTGGCGTGATGGTCGACGACGACGGTTTTCTGACGGTACTTACCCAGCGGCCCGGCAAGCTCATCGAGCTGCGCATGTGCGCAGGTGTCAAGGACGAGGATCACGTCGGCCCGGGCTGCGAAGGTGTCGAACTGCTCCGGTGGGGCGGGGCGCCGCCGGTCGAACAGGAACTCGTACCGCCCGGGTATGACGTCCGGGACGATAATCTGGACCTCCTTACCCGCAGCCCGCCCCGCCGTCGCCAGGGCGACCGCGGAGCCCAGCGCGTCGCCGTCCGGGCGGGCGTGGGTTACAACAAGCACCCGGACGCCCTGGGCCAACCTGGTGCGGGCTTGCTCGAAGGCGTCACTTGCAGATTTCACGCACACGTTCCACGTCCTTTGCAATCTGGGCCCGCAGGGCCTCGGCGTCGTCGAATTTCTCCTGCTCGCGTAGGATCTGCAGGAAGCTAAGCGCCATCGTCTTACCGTAAAGACTCGCCAGGTCGCCCTGTGCGGCGCCGATCAGAAAAGCCTCAACCGTCCGGTGACCCGCCCCGAACGTGGGCTTGACGCCGATGCTGACGGCAGCGGGGCGAGTCCGCCGCCCTATCGTCGCCCACCCGGCGTAAACACCGTCCGCAGGTGTGATCTGCTCGCCGGGAGAGATATTCGCCGTGGGAAAATCCAGCACCCGCCCGCGCGCCTCCCCGGTGACGATCTGCCCATACAGCGCGAAGGGCCGGCCCAGGCACTGACCGGCCTCTTCGACCCGGCCGTCCGCGATCAGCCGGCGAATCAACGTGCTGGAGATCCTCGCCGGGCCGTTCGACAGCTCAACACGCGCCGGGGCGAGCACCTTGACGGCGAAACCCTCCTTGTCGCCGATCTCGCGCAGTGTGCTCACGTTCCCGCTTCGCCCCAGCCCGAAAAAGAAGTTCTCCCCCTCAACAACGCAGGACGGGGCGAACTTCCTTGTGACAAGCTGATGAATGAACTGGTCCGGCGCCATGGCCAGCAGGGCTTTATCCGTCCGCACGGTGACCACGATATCGGCCCCGGCGCCCAGCAGCAGTTGGCACTTTTCGGGGTGCGGGACGATCCGCTGGGGCACATCATCGGGGCGGATCACGAGGTCCGGCGGCGGGTCGAAGGTCAGCGCCACGGCCTTTACGCCCGTCCCGCCCGCCAGGGCCCCCGCAGCCGCCAGAATCCGCTGATGCCCCAGGTGCACCCCGTCGAAGTTCCCGATCGACAGCACGCAACCGCGAACCGTCTCGGGCAGATCATCCAGGCCGTCTATGCAGGGGTTTTCCATGGGCTTACCTGGCCCGCACCAATGGCACGGGGGAGTCGGGAGTTTCAATAAGATCTATTTCCACGTCATACGCCTCCGAGAGCACGTCCTTGCGAATCACGTGGGCGGGGGCGCCGTGTGCTATGACGCGCCCGCCGCGCATCAGCACCAGCTCGTCGCAGAAGCGGGCGGCAAGATTCAGGTCGTGGCTGACGCAAACGACGGCCATGCCCCAATCGTGCGCCAACCTGCCCATCATACGATAGATCAGCAACTGATTTCTAATGTCCAGGTGGCTGGTGGGCTCGTCCAGGAGCATGACGGCGGGCTGCTGGGCCAGCGCCCGAGCCACCATCACGCGCTGCGCCTCGCCGCCGGACAGCTCGTCGAGGGTCCGGTCGCAGAAGGTGAGCGTCTCGGTCATGATCATCGCCTGGCGTGCGACGGCGCGGTCTTGCTTTCCGGGTAAGCCCATGATGCCGACGTGGGCGAATCGGCCCATCAGCACCAGCTCCCGGACGCTGAAGGTAAAGGTCGTTGAGGGAAACTGCGGGACGTACGCGACCAGGCGCGCCACGCCACGCCGCGAGTACTTCCGCAAATCCGCTCCGTCCAGCAGTATCGACCCGCCCACGGGGCGAAGCTGACCCAGTAGGCACCGCAG
>DAOVQV010000326.1 GCA_030628445.1 Phycisphaerae bacterium
AGCGGAGTCAACTGGGCGTCTTCTGGCATTCCTGATCTCCCGACGTCACTCGCCATCCGTCGAGGTCGCCTTGTCGCTAGTTCGACTGACAGTGCCGACAGATGCAGCGCCAAGAAAGCGTGTTCTAGTAGTTGGCAAAGCCCTCTTAGAGTATTGCCCAGAGGTTGCGTGGGGCGACGTTTGGCGGGGAGTGGTTTCCGATGAAGCTTTTGGGCGAGAGTTGATCGAGTCCTTCGCTCATATGCCGGCGCGCGATGACGTTCAACGGTTAGGCGAGTGCATAGGTGAGAAGTGCGTCGCTGACCTGTACATGTGGCTCGCCAAGCAGTACCCGCACGAGGAAGATCCTCAGCATGATAGTGCATACGCTGTTGGTCCAAGAGAGAGCGTCGAGTATTTCCGTGAAGGCCTTCTCGGGCACTTGCGGGACCGCGGCACACCAGAGGCATGCAAACAAGTAAAGCGCATTGCCAGAAGGACACGGCGACACAAGTGGCTCAAGCAAGTCCTCGTGCGGGCAAAGGAAGCGACGAGAAGGAAGACGTG
Source organism: Phycisphaerae bacterium (assembly GCA_030628445.1). Classification (GTDB taxonomy): domain Bacteria; phylum Planctomycetota; class Phycisphaerae; order SM23-33; family SM23-33; genus DAOVQV01. The sequence continues at coordinate 547 of DAOVQV010000326.1, forward strand.
GGAGCCACCTACGCCAGAGAGAATTCGCAAGATCGTGAAGGACAAGGTCCGAGCCTCGATTGAAGGCTGTGTGTTACTTGTGCTCATCCTGTTTCTTGCACGTGTGCTGCTTTCAACCACTATAGGCGCCGGGATCGGCGACACGCTCCTTAATATCATCTTCGCTGTGACGGGTGTGGTCGGAGTAAGGCTGGGTAAGAAATGGCTGTGCAGGCATCGGCAGGCATTGTTGTGTATTTTCTTGGTCATGCTTAATGTGACAGTCTGGCTTCGTCTACTGATGAAGGTGCTGACGGACTGACGATATTGCTGTCAGGGCGATCGACGGCGGCGGGATGAAAACCTCAAAGTGCCGCGCATGGTCCCACGGCGTGGGTCGCTACGTGTAGATATTGAACGTGCCTTGCGTGGGCTGCTCGGCGTCGCGATGATCCGCGTCGGGCCGCGCGCCGGTGACCGGCCGGGCAAAACCAAGCGTCTCGCGGATGACGTAAAGCGGGCGGGCCTTGACCTGCTCGAATATCCGCCCGACGTACTCGCCCAGCAAACCCAGGAACACGAACTGCAACCCGAACAGCCACATCGCCGCGACGACGACGTGCCACCACGGCCCGGCCGCCAGACCGAACGGCCAGAGGATCAGCGAGACGATCGCATAGACGAGCCCCGCGACCAGCATCGCCGCACCGAGCGCCGCCACCAACCGCAGCGGGACAACCGAGAAGTTGAACACGCCCGCCCCGGCCATCCGCACAAGCTGCCGCAGCGAATAGCTGCTGGCGCCGGCCGCCCGCCGCTCGGCGACGTAAGGGACACCGACCTGGCGAAACCCGACCCACCGCACCAACCCGCGCAGGAACCGCGCCTGCTCGCGGGCCGTCCCCAGCGCATCGACCGCCTTGCGGTCCAGCAGGCGAAAGTCCGCCTGATCCGTCAGGTCCGAACCGCTGCACGCACGGATGATCCGGTAGACCAACCGCCCGGTCCAGCGGCGAATCCTCGGGATACCGACGGTGTCCTGGCGGATGGTGTAGACCACCTCAGCCCCGTCGCGCCACTTGGCCGCCAGCTCGCCGATAAGCTCCGGCGGATGCTGACAGTCGGCGTCGAGCGAGATCGCCGCCTCGCCGGAAACGTGATCGTACCCGGCCGTCAGCGCGATCTGATGTCCGAAGTTGCGCGACAGCGACACAATGCGGACACGCTGATCGGCCCGCACCAGTCGGCGCAGAATCGCGTCCGTCCCATCGTCCGACCCGTCGTCTACGTAGATGATCTCGTACGGTTCGCGCAGCTCGTCGCCGGCCGAACACAGACGCTCGTGGAATTGCTCGATTCCTTCCGATTCGTTGTGAACCGGCACGACGAGGCTGAAGACCGGCTTGTCCAGTTGGGCGGCGCTAAGCTTCATGGGCGTAATTCTATCCGCACGCCGCGGCCCTGAAAATCCCTTTGCACAAAGAAACTCACCGGTTCTCGCCAGAACTCGCGGCCGGCCACCGTTTGTCGCCGGTTGTCGCAGCCGGCAACCGATTGTCGCAGCCGGCAACACGTTGTCGCAGCCGGCAGCAAGAGGTAAAAACGATAACGCTCGCGGCCGTAACCCGTTAAGCATTTCGCGCGCCCGGCCGCGCGATTGTCTGGCAAGTCGCCGGCGGCGCGGGGCGATAAAAGGCCCGCCACCTGCCTGG
>DAOVQV010000334.1 GCA_030628445.1 Phycisphaerae bacterium
ACAACGACGGATCAGATAACCTTCACCCTGCCCGCCCATACGATTGCTTTCATCAAGGCTGTGCGGGACACAACAGCACCGACGGGCCGGTACGTCTTCTACAACAACTCGTCCTTCGACGGTAACGATCCGGGGGCCAACGCGGCCGACGACGGTGCGATCGCGACGGACAAGACGGCACTGGCACCGGGCGAAACGGGGAGCTTCGCCAATTACACCAGCTACGCACGCGGGATCAACGGGATCATGGTGGACATTCCCGACCTTCCCGCCACGCCGACGGTGAGCGATTTTGAGTTTAAGGTTGGAAACGACAACAACCCCGTCGGTTGGGCGGCCGCTGCGGCGCCGACAAGCATCCCCGTTCGCGCCGAGGAAGGGGCCGACGGTTCGGACCGCGTGACGATTCTCTGGACGGATAACGGGGTCGAGAAGCAGTGGCTCGAAGTGACGGTTCTGGCGACGGCCAATACCGGCCTGGGCGACCCGGACGTGTTCTATTTCGGTAACGCCATCGGCGAGACGGGTAACTTGCCTTCCGACGCCGAGGTCACCCCCATTGACGAGATCGCCGTGCGGAACAATCCGCACACACTGGGCGTAAATCCGGCGGCGATCACCGAAGTGTGCGATTTCAACCGTGACCGCAAGGTCGGCCCGACCGATGCAGTCATCTGCCGCAACAACGGAACAAGCGGCCCAACAGCCCTGCAACTGATCACCGTGCCATAAGCAACGACAGGAACACAAGCAATGACAAGATATTCTTGGCGGCGGGCGGGCGAGACGAAGGTCCGCATCAGGCCCTTTGCCCTCTTGTGCATTGGAGCGTTGACCGCGTCCGCGTTCGTCGCCGCGGCGCCGGGAGACGTGCCCGTCCCAGCGATCCCGCCGGATCATCCGCGCGTCTACATCCGCCCGGCCGATATCCCCGCGCTGCAGACGAAGATCTCCTTACCCGAGTTCAGCAACATTTGGAACGCCATTGTCAGCGGCGCGGGCAGCCCATCCGAGCGCGGCTCGCAGACGTGCAGCGCGCTGATCTATCTGCTGACGGGCGACACGAACTACGGCCGAAAGGCCATCGACGAGGGGATACCGATTATCCAGGCCTCCACAGACGCCCGGCGATTCCACGAGCCATTCCACTACCTTTCGATGGTCTACGACTGGTGCTACGACCTGATGACAGCACAGGAGAAGCAGGACTTCATGACGGAGTTCATCCGCTTGGCAAGTTCGCACAGCCCGTGGTACCCCGCTGTGCTGACGGGGGGGTCGGTGGTCGGGCACGATACGGAAGGATGGCTCCTTACCGATCAGCTCCCGGCCGGAATCGCGATCTACGACGAAAACCAGATCATGTACGACGCCGCGGCGCAGCTGTTCTTCCAGAAGTTCGTCCCGGCCCGGAACTACCTGTATCCGGGCCACTGGCACCACCAGGGCGACTCGTACATCGCCACGCGGTTCACCCACGACGCCGCCTCGGCGTGGTTGTTTCGCAGGCTGGGGGCGGGCGACGTCTACACGTCCGAAGTGCAATACCTGCCCTACCAACTTATCTACGACCTTCGCCCGGACGGTCAGCAAATCCGCACCGGCGATACTTACGACGACTGCGGAAAGTCCCACAAGAAGGGACTCATGTGCGACCTGGTCGGAAGCTACTTCAACGATCCGTACCTGCTGGAGATGGCCGACGGACCCTATTTCTACGACGCCTTTCCGCTGTACAGCGTTCTTGAATTCATCTTCCGCGAGCCGGGGTATACGAGAAGCCCGATATCCCAGCTGCCGCTGACCAAGTACTTCCCCCACCCGGCCGGCGAGATGGTCGCCCGGACGGGATGGACCATCAGCGGTTCCAGCACGGATGCGCTTATATGGATGCGGATCGGAAAGACGTTTTTCGGGAACCACCAGAAGCGCGACTTCGGAACCTTCCAGATCTATTACCGCGGCGCACAAGCCCTGGCGACGGGCCTCTACGAGGGGACCAACAGCGGGTACGGGTCGGACCATTGGAAGTGCTATTACCATCAGACGATCTCGTGCAACGGGCTGCTGATCTACGACCCGTCGGAGCCGATGGTCTCATCAAAACGCCCGGTCAACGACGGCGGACAACGCATGCCC
>DAOVQV010000221.1 GCA_030628445.1 Phycisphaerae bacterium
ACGAATGAGCTAGTGCGGAAGAACGTGTGTGCGGCCGCTGCGGGCGCGTGGGTCGCGGCGATTGTCGGTATGATCTGGATGACGCTGGGGTGGGGGCTTTGGCTGCTGATTCTGTACGCCAAGCCGGGCTGTCTGCTGTCGCTGTGGGGCGGCGGCGAGCTTAACTGGGACCAGGTGCAGCTGATGTGCATCGGGTTCTTCGGGCTGTTCAAGCTGATCATCTTCGCCCTGGTGCTGACGGCGATCTGCCTTACCATCTGGGCGCGCGGCCTGAGCAAGGGCGAATAGGGCGGTTGGGCGTGGACGGATCACAGCTTCGCCACGGCGGCGGGGTTGCGGATCATCATGCCGGCCGCGGGCGTCATCCCGCAGCGCTCGTAGAAGCCCTGCATCCGCGGGTCGCACAGCACGTCGATCATGTAGAAGTCCTTGAGCTTGGCGAGCATCCGCCGGGTAAGTTCCGTGCCGATCCCCCGGCCGCGAAAGTCCCCCCGGACCTCCAGCAGCGGGATGTACGCACTCAGCACGCCGTCGGAGATTGCGTTGATGAACCCGACAACCTGCACGCTTTGGTCATCGATGCCCAGGATCACTGACTGACTGTTCTGCAGAACTCGCAGATGCATCTGTGGTGAAGGGCGCTTCGCCCACCCGTCGAAGAATCCATCCAGCATCCCGGGCGTGATCCCGTCGAGCGAATCTGTGTAGCGTATGGCGCGCATCATTGGAACATGGTCCTTTGAATTTGTTTGGTGTTTGAGCCGTGTGATTTGTAGTTTACACCCGCGCGGTGTGCAAATGTTTCTCCGGACCTTGCAGCGGGAGGATGATCTGTGAACACGAGCGAGCAGGAGCGTGGTTTTCGCGTTGCGGCGTTTCAAGGGCGAATCGAACAGGGCGATCCGGAATGGTCGATCCGGCGGACGGCCGAGGCGCTTGGGTGGGCGGACGAGCGCGGCGTCGACGTGCTGTGCATGCCGGAGAGCTTCCTGCAGGGGTATTTCGAGACGCGCGACGAGGCGTGGGCAAATTCGATTGACCTTGAAAGCTCCGTCTTCGCCGACGTCTGCTCGGCGCTGGGCGGTTACAAGGCGACGTGCCTGCTCGGTTTGAACGAACGCCGCGGCGATGAGCTGTACAATACGATGGTCGTGATCGAGCACGGCCGGCTGATCGGCCGCTACTCGAAGAACTTCCGCGTGTACAAATACTTCGCCGCCGGGTTGGAGTTTCCGGTGTTCGAGCGGGCCGGCGTGAAGTACGGAATCATCATCTGCAAGGATGTCTCCTACGTCGAGCCGAGCCGGATCCTGGCGATGCGCGGGGCGCAGGTGATCTTCTCGCCGCACTTCAACCGCGTCGATTTGTACAAGGCCGACAGGCACCTGCGGCGCGTACGGAATCATCACATCGCCCGGGCGGTGGAAAACTCGGTGTGGGTGGTTCGGGCGAACGTGATCTGGCCGGCCGACGATAAGAAGGTCGGCTTCGGCGACTCGTTCATCATCAACGAACTGGGCGAGTTCGTGTCACGGGCAGGACTGCTGACGGAGACGATCCTGTATTGCGAGGTCCCCCGGTCGTTTCTGGACGCCGAGAAGGTTCCCGGCGATCCGATCCCGAAGGAAATCTACGAGCAACTGCTGGATGAATACCGCCGGGCCGATCAGGGCGCCGAGCAGTAGGGCGGGATCATCGCTACGGCTGGTCATTATCCGGCGCTTCCAGGCCGAACTCTTTGAGCCACTTATCGGCTTCGCCGGGGGACAGCCCGCGGCGTTTTTCCGGCGGCTCGGCGGGCGGCGCTTTGGGCGGCGCTTCGGCCAGGCGGATCAGGAGCTTGGCGAAATCTTCGCTGCGGACGATCTTGCACCGCCTGCGGCGTGCCGCCCGGCGGATTTGGCGGTCCGTGGACACTACGCTTAATCGGCGTGGTGCGGTGTCGGCCGCGATGCGCTGCGTGATCAGCTCATCGGCGCTTCGCCCGTATGAGTAGGCGACGTCGATCTCGCCGGTGTGGGAGTCAGGTGGGCCAGGTGCGGCGGGGCCGTCGAAGATAACGCTGACTCGCTCGGACCGGGCGGTGAGCATCGCCAGCAGCGAGCAGAGGCCCGCACGGCCCAGCTCAAGGCCTGCCGCCTTCAGTGCGTAGAGCAGATTGTTCCCGTCGATTAGATACGGCACCGATGTAATGATACGCACGAGCGGCCGGGCGAGCAAACTCCAACAACACGACCAGTGCATGTGGGCTTTGCCAAAGGCGCGTGGCGGGATGGGTTTTTAGTCTGTGCGTGTTCCGAGACTCACTTGCCCTCGGCGGGCTGCGTTGGTATACACGGCCTACAGAGCCGCGAAAGGGATTCGCCATGCCGGGAAACTGGGACCTTAAAACTACGATCATCTTTCTGATTCCGTTCGCCGTGCTCGCCGTGGGCGTAATCGTCTGGGTGTTCGTCCGCAGGACGATCCGCACCCGCGTGCGGACGGGCAAGACGCTCAAGGCCGATCCGGACATCAACGAATACCTCGTCGTGTTCGGCTGGACGCGCAAGGTGCTGTATATCCCCACCATACTTGCATCGCTGGGGGGGTGCGTGCTGATGCTGTTCTTCGATCTGTCCGGCACGGCGGCGCAGATTGTCGGCGGCGTGTGGTTCGGTGTCTTCTTCGCCAATTTCCTGATCGACGAGTACGACATAAACATCAAGGTCCTCCTGATCGGTGTGCTGTGTGTGATTGGCGCGGGGTTATGGCTGGTTTCGATGGGGTGGCTTGGCGATTTTCTGCGGTTCTTCCGCCACTTGGGGATATCTCTGGCGGCGATGGGCTATTTGCTGATTGCGATTGTCTTTACGCTGGCGGTTGTGATCTCGTGGTGCAAGGGGTTGTTCTACTACGTGGCCATTACGCCGAACTACCTGAACGTGCAGGTAGGCCCGACCGAAACGGGCGAGCAGATCGCCCGCGAGCAGTACAGCACGCGTGTCGATACCGGGGATTTCCTGGAGCGGCTGATGGGATTCGGGCGGATCATCATCACGTTCAGCGATCAGCGGCGCCAGCCCATCGTCCTGCTGGTCGGGAGGATCGCAGGGAAGGCTCAGCTGTTGGAATCCATACGCGGGAAGCTTGCCTTCGACCTGGACCGTCAGACTCGGCAGAGTCAGTTCGGGGTGTGAGCGGTTCTTCACAGGCGTGCTGTTGGACCTGAGGCGCCTTGGGCTTTGCCAAAATGTTGCGCTGGTGAAAGAATATCCGCTCGCTCAGCGCCGGCCGCTAGAGCCGCTAACGGTTGGATGTGGCGTCCCGCCGCCAGCGGACCATCTTTCACCGGAGGTGCGGGTTACCTCTCGTACGTCCCGACGAGTTGGGCTTCGGCGATGACCTTGGACGACATGGCGGCGAGCAGCCTCGCCTTGTCCAGCCCCGCGGGGGCCTCCAGAGGCGCCGACAGCGCGTACAGCTTAAAGTGGTAATGGTGCGTCCCATGCCCTTTCGGCGGGGCCGGGCCGCCATACCCGATCGCCCCCGAGGAGTTGAGCC
>DAOVQV010000031.1 GCA_030628445.1 Phycisphaerae bacterium
ATTTGCTCCCCCCGAGAGCATCTGAAAGAGCATGAACAGCCCAAAGGCCCGGTCCTCCCACAGGAGGCGGAACCCCGCAAACAGGTGGAACGGCCGGGCGGCGCCCTTGCGAAGCAATCGCGGCTCGCGTCGAACGCGGATGCGGCTGTAGGCGTAGGCGCTGGCGAGCATGGCGGCTGCGGCGAGAGGGTAGATCAGTCGGTGGGCTTGCGACCATCGGTCCAGCCCAAGCCCCGCCAGTTTGACGGTTAGTATGACGGCGCTCATCCTTACGATGATCAGCCGGCTCAGCACGCTGCCGCGAATTTGATCAGAGTAATTGCTGTGCCGAATGCTGGATTGAATGCTCAGGATCGCCGCAGCGAGCAAGGCCGGAAGCATCAACAGCAGCACATACGGCCAGACGCTTGCCCGCCTGGCAGGTAAGAAGGCGATCGCCACGAACGCTAACGCCATGCCGATTCTGGCTGCGATAAGGGAAGGGATGCGTCGGCGACGTTCAAGGTAATGGCTGATGAACGTTGCGAAGAAGTTTCCGGCCGGCAGCCCAGCCAGCAGTACGGGCGCGACCCAGTCCGGGCCCTGGAGGGTTTTGAGGGCGAACAGCTGGGTCAGCCCCGGGATCATCGCTGCGGCGCCGATGGCGGCAAGGAACTGGCCGATAAGCTCACAGCGAAATGTCGGGCGGGACATCACCGGGATGCCCTCGTACCCTAACAGCCATCTTGCGGGGCCCAGAAGGCGATTCATTTTCCACTTTATCTAACGCCCGCCCTGACGCGCCCAGAGGCGTCCTCGCTCGGGCAGCATCGGAACATTAAACCTTAAAGTGCTCTAGAACGCCAAGTGCTCTTCGAGTCACCTGCGAGCGCAAAAAAACCCCCAGCCAGCCCTGGCCGGAGGTTGTGCTGGTCCGGTTTGCCGCCAGTATCTATCCGCCAATGCGCGGGTGCGACTCCGTTAGATTGCTGTTGCGGTCATACAGCCAGACATAATCCCAATCTTCAACCGCCATTCGCATCTGAAGGTCAGTGATCTGCAACAGGCGGCGATGGCGCTGCTGCGTCGATTCCCTCAAGGTGCACCCACCCAGCGCGATCGCCAGGGACAACATCAGCAAAACAAATAGGCTCTTCATGGTTCTCCGCCTCACTGGATGCGCCCGGTGGTCCCACCGGGCTATGGGCGTGCTTCCTCACACTATATTCATGCTATTTGGCGACGCCGATCTTGTCAATCCCAAAATGTTCCCTGCAAGGCCGCCCAAACATCTGTTGGACCCCCGCCGTCAGCTCGACGTAGAGGTAATCCAATCCGTGTGCCCGGTGCAGGGCGCGAATCTCGCCATGATATTGCTCGTAGATCTCACTGCGTCGGTTCCGGGACTTTTTATCGCAGAAGTAAGCCCTGCAGCCCAGTGGACGGCGTCCCCGGGCGCTGCATCGCGGCCCGACCTGATACGGGCAGCGGCGGGTGGGGATTCGCTGGCCACTTGGAGGGGTCTGGGCCGTCAGATAAGCCAATTCGCCGCAACTGAGGTACAACCTGTGCGCGGTTAGGTCGAACCGGCAGCACGATCCGCCGCCGAGACATTCGGCCCCCAGTGCGCCGATCTCGGCGTCGGCGCGGGCGTAGATTTCACCCAGAGCGGTGAGGAATTGCTCGTCGCACCGACACCGCCGCACTGCCCCGTCAAGCGACGGGAGCTGCCCCGAGGCGGTCCTATCGGGTAGCGGCCTTGAGTTTGGTCTGGATCTCATCAAGGTTGTGGGTTCTTCCACGGTTGATTCCTCCGCATTGCTCGGCTGCGGCGTTCCAGGCCTGCGGGCTTGTGAGGTTGTGAGGCCAGAACGGCCAGGCGCGACACTGGGCCGGTCGGACCGGATAGACCGTACAAGTCCGTTGCTCCGGCGCGTCGGGGTCGGGGACAAGGAAGATGCAATCTTGGGTTCCTTCTTGCTCGATAAGGGAATACCGCCCGGCGACGGGACGAGCGTACTTTTCCAACATTTGGTCGGCCGGGATTGCGAGGTATTCGCTGATGGCGGCGATTTCCTCCTGCGTCACCCAGACATAACCTTCTTCCGGCCCGGCGCAGCACCGCCCGCAGTGGAGGCACTCAAAGGCCAGCCCATCCGCATACCAGGGCCTGTTTTCAGCGAATATCTTCATCGACGTTGTCTACGGCGTGCGGACCGCCACCGCACCCCCGCCCCGCTGGGGGAAGCGTGGTACCTCCCACGCGCCGCGACGACCCACCGGGACAATCGCAACCGGGGGGCGAATCGCCGCTGCCGCTGCTATTTGCCGAAGTCTTCGGCGTACCAGGCGTGCATCTCTTCGTCGCTTATGGCGGTGGTCCTGTCCTGCTCGTATTCGGCGTCGACGCGATCGCGAATACTCAGCAGCCGCGGGTCATCCTTGGCCAGGTCGGTCTGGTAGTGGTGGTCGATCCAGTGCTTGATTCCCGCCGCCCCGGACTTGTCGGTTATCACAACACCGACCGGGCGGTTCAGGACGCGCTGCGTGTCGAAGGCGTTGTAGATCTCCTCGCTCTTGAGCAGCCCGTCGGCGTGTATCCCGGCCCGCGTCGTGTTGAAATCCCGTCCGACCAGCGGGAAGTTGGTCGGTATGGGATAGCCGATCTTGTCGCGGTAGTACTCGGCGATTTCGGTTATGACGGCGTAGTTGACCTTGGGATTGTGCCCGCGCAATTGAGCCGCCTCGATGATCAGGGCCTCAATCGGGGTGTTACCCGTCCGCTCGCCGATGCCCAGAAGAGTTCCGTTGCAGGTCGCACACCCGTACAACCAGGCCGTCACCGCATTGATGAGCACCTTGTGGAAGTCGTTGTGCCCGTGCCATTCCAGCAGCTCGCCCGGGACGCCCGCCTCGCTAATGAGCCCGTGGATAAGCTTGGGGACCGATCGCGGAAGGGCGGCGCGGGCCCATGGGACGCCGTAGCCCATCGTGTCGCACACCCGGATCCTGATGTCGATACCGGATTCGTCCCGCAGCTTCATCAGCTCAATGGCAAAAGGCACGACGAAACCGTAAAAATCCGCCCGCGTCATGTCCTCGAAGTGGCACCGGACCTGGATTTGCTCGTCCAGTGCGGCGCGGACGACGTCCAGGTACTGCTGCATCGCCTGCTTGCGCGTCTTCTTCAGCTTCAGGAATATGTGATAATCGCTGCAACTGGTCAAAATCCCCGTCTCTTTCAGTTGCATCTCCTTGACCAGTTTGAAGTCGCTCTTCACCGCCCGGATCCACCCGGTTACGTGCGGGAACTCAAAGCCCTGCTGAAGGCACGCTTCGATCGCCTGGCGATCCTTCTTGGAGTAGACGAAAAACTCACTTGCGCGGATCAGCCCCGCCCCGCCGTCGAGCTTGTTTATTAACCTGAAGAGGTCCACGATTTGCTCGACCGTGTAAGGCGGGCGGGCTTGCTGCCCGTCGCGGAAGGTCGTATCGCTGATCCCGATGTTCCTCGCCGGCGACAGGTCCGCCGGGTCGGCGTCAAAGGGGATCTTCGGTAATTCGGTGTAGGGGAACTGCTCCCGGTACAGCTGGGGCTCCGGGACGTCCTGCAACGGATATTTGTTCTCTTCGTTCGCCACTGTAACTCACCTCCCTAAATAAGGTTACACCAGGACCCCGGACGGTCGATATCTGCGGTTGTCTCTTGGGGTCTTCTGATGGGCTCTGGTAGCAGCCCGGGTATCGATCGACATCGAACTGGCCAGACTTCGTTAGGTCATGGAATTGTACATGATCCCCGCGGGCGTTTCAAATTGATTCCGCCGGGCCTTTCTCTACTGCGGCGCGGGCGAGACCCGGACAACGCCGCCTTCGATTTCCAGGCGGCCCGCCGCGAACAGGCGGATCGCCTCCGGATACGCGATGCATTCGGCATCGAAAACGCGGGCGGCGAGCGTATCGGGCGTGTCGGATTCGCAGACCGCAGCGGTTCGCTGGACGATGATCGGCCCGGCGTCGTATTCGTTGGTGACAAAGTGGACCGTGCATCCGGAGACCTTGCACCCAGCCGCCAGCACGGCCTCGTGGACGTGGTGCCCGTACATCCCCTGTCCGCCGAAGCTCGGTAACAGCGCCGGGTGGATGTTCATCACGCGACCCGCGTAGTGGGGCGGAATTTCCCACAGCGACAGGAACCCCGCCTGAACGACAAGATCGACCTGTGCGGCGTCCAGAAGCTCAGCCAGCTTGCGGGAGTAAGTCTGCGTGTCGGGCAGTTGCTTGTACGGGACCAGTTCGACGCGCCACCCGGCGTCGCGGGCCCGGTCGAGGCCCTTGCACGGGCGGGAGGCAATCACGATGGCGACCTCGGCCGGAAGCTCACCGGCGTCTATGCACCGCCCGATGTTCAGCAGCGTCCGGCCGCCGCCGCTAAGCAACGCCCCCAGACGAAGTTTCTTGGTCTCTTGCTGGTTGGTCATGAGACAGATTAGAACCGACTGACATGGGTCGGTCAATCTCCGGGGGCGCGGGCGACTGTCATGGTCCCTCGGCGGCGCGGAGGGCTGCTGCGAATTCGGCGTTGACGGGACGAGACATCTCGGCCTGAAACTTCGCCTCCTTCATCCAGGTAACGTCCCCGTCGACCTGCAGCACGTTTCGCCCCTTCCCTCGATGATTGTCCCTGAAGTCGCAGGCGATAATCATATCGCCATCAGGTTTGGATACTGTCGGGGCCAGGTAGAAATAGTCGCACTGGCGCCCGCTGTCTGCCGTGGGACACTTCAGTATCTTGGGCAATTCCTGATCGGGCAGTGCTCGCAGATCGGGGGGGTACGTGTCCTCGTTGGCGGACGAGTACATTGCTATTTCGATCCCAAGGCTGTGTAGATTTTGCGCACAAATGGCGCGTTTCGTCAGGGCGCGTGCGTGCGAGAGGGACGGGACCATTATGGCAACGATCAGCGCCTGTCCCAAAACGATGGTCACGGCCCCGGCGGCGATCCCGCCGACGGCCAGGCCGACCGACGTGGTCTTTTTCGCCAGCGCGACGATCCCGAGGGTCATCCCCGCCAGGCCCAGCAGGACCCCCAAACACGGTATGATCCCGCAGACACCCAAGACCAGGGCCGCTATTGCTAATCCAACGGCCCTCTTGGGCCCTCCCGGTGTCCCGGGGGCGGCGGGGCGTGGTGGTGCTGTTGGCGGCGCCGATGGGGGGGGTGCTTGTGTCATCTGGAGACTCCTTTCCTTGGCTTGAAAGACGCCTCGGGACGCTACAGCGGCCCTGCGTCGCGTCTTACCAGTCTAAGTCTGGGCAGTTTGGTTGGCAAGGGCAGGGATATGCACACTCAGGTCAGGGCGGGCTTCAGTGCGCGTCTTGGGGTGCGGCGCGGGCGATAAAAGTCCGATAATTACCCTAGTCAGATTTCACGAATTGTGCTAGAATAGTCGAGCTTGTAGAGGGATGGACCTGTCTGACTTTATCGCTCAAATCGTCAGGCGTGCTCGCCAGGGACGGTTCAGACGCAGGAGGAGAAAAAATGCTCGCTCGCGACTCTGTGCGCACGCTGTTTGCATGCTCGGCCTTGGTTCTGTTCTGTATCCCGTCGATAGCGAACGCCACGCTTGTGATCAGCGCAACTCACGCCGACGACCCGCTTTCGCCCGGATCAAGCCTCGATGATGTTCGCATGGCGGTGGACCTTTCCGTCATCGGCGGGACGGCGACAATGACGTTCACGAATGTCTCGGTCCCCCCGGAGTTTTCCGCGGTCTTCGAGACAATCGTGGTCGATCTGAAGGATGATGATACGGATCAGGCCGTTCTTTGGAACCCGAATGTCCGCAACGACCTTTCCGACGGGCTCTACAGCGTCGGTCCCTATAACGTGCTACCGGGCTACGGGTCGTACATCACCGACGGTGCGTCGATGATCGAACTGAACGCCTTCAGCCCCGCGCTTTCCAACGGGATCACGCCTTCGGGGAATAAGCTCGTTGTTCAGTTCGCCACCTCGCTGGGCGACGGGTCGGACATCTTCGACTACCTCGCCTTCTTCGACGGCGGGGCGGACACGGAGGCCTATTCGCTTGGGTTTCACGCGATCAGTACGGACACGATTGTCAATGACGGGAGCCTTTCCGGCGTACCGGAACCTTCCAGTCTGGCGCTTCTAGTGTTTGGCGTCCCGATCCTGATCCGCCGCACGCTACTAAGCAGATAATCCCGTGGGACAGGCTTTCACCCTGTTTGGCGCACGGGGCTACTTGCCCGTTATCTCACTCATCACGGCGGCGTCTCGGGCGCACAGATCCGGATACGCGCTGTCGGACCCTACGTCCGGTCGGCGTCTCCAACTTCGAGCACACCGCTGGTACTTTTTGCGAGCGTCGAGCACTTCAATCTCAATCGGATTGTCCTTGGTCAACTCGCCGCTGCGTTCCATTCGTGCATAACCGACCCCGAGCAAGTCTTCCAGCTCCGGCAGATAAGTCTCGACGAACTGGGCGGCGGTGTCCGCCTTATCCGAAACCTTTATGACAGCTTCGGCGTCCAGGGGATTCTTCACGCCGGTGTTGCGCAGCGTCTCGAGCTTGACCAGCCCGGCCGATCGCAGCTCGAGCAGCTGATTCCAGACCCACGCCGGACCGACCTGCAGCTCGTCGCTCGAGAACATCCCCAGGTCGGGATTGACCGGACGAAGGTCCTCCGCCAGCTCCAGCACCTGCTCGTCGCAATCGGGTAAGTCGCTCAGGTGCACGCTGTGCGGCGCGGCCGGGTCGCGGTTGGGGATGTGGTCCCACGCTTCTTCCGCCGTGTGTGGTAGTATGGGCGCTAGCAGCTTGATAAGGGCCACGAGCATCTGGTGGATGACGGTCTGCGAGGCCCGGCGGCGGACCGCGTCGGACGATTCGCAATAGAGGCGGTCCTTGACGGACGAAAGGTAAATGCTCGACGCCTGCACCGTGCAGAACTCGTAAATCAACCGCGACGCCCGATGGAACTCGTAGCGGTCGTAAGCGGCGCGGACGTCGTGGATCAGACGGTGCAGCTCCATCTTCATCCACCGGTCGATTGAATGCTCCGCCGGCGTCTGGGCGTCTTCGGCGGGATCGAAATCGGCGCAAGCGCCCATGCAGAACCGCAGCGTGTTGCGGATCTTTCGGTAGGCGTCCTCCCCCTGTGCGATCAGTCCGTCCGAGCAGCGGATGTCGTCCTGGTAGTTCTGCGAGGCGACCCATAACCGCAAGATGTCCGCCCCGCGCTTGGTAAGCTGATCCATCACGTCGATGGCGTTCCCCAGCGACTTGGACATCTTATACCCCTGCTCGTTGACCACGAACCCATGCGTCAGAACCGACCTGAACGGCGATTTACCAGTGGCCGCCAGCGCCGGAAGCAGTGACAGCTGGAACCACCCGCGATGCTGGTCCGAACCTTCCAGGTACAGATCGACCGGGATGTCATCGACAAGCCCGGATGTTATGGCTGCGGCGGACCAGCTCGACCCGGATTCAAACCACACGTCCAGTATGTCCATCCCTATCGTCAGATCGTCGATCCGGAAGGCTTCGGGCGTCTTGACGTCGCCGTCGGCGGCCGGATCATACTCGCCCAGCAGTTGCTTTGGCGAAAAAGTGAACCACGCGTCGGAGCCCTCCTCGGCGATGGTCTTGGCGACCGCGCGTATGCTGCCCGCCGTAAGCAGCGCCTCTCCGTCGGCGTTGTACAGCGCCGGGATCGGTAACCCCCAGGCGCGCTGGCGGGATATGCACCAGTCGGGGCGGCTTTCGAGCATGCCCATGATGCGGTTTCGGCCCCATTCGGGGATAAACCCTATCCCGCCGTTTTCCGCGCCCTGGGCGCACAGTTGCATTCCCAGATCGCGCAGCGACCGGCCGCCTTCGGCCATGGGGCGGTCGACTGCAATAAACCACTGCTCGGTGGCGCGGAAGATGGTGGGCGTCTTTGACCGCCAGTCGTGCGGGTAGGAGTGCGTGATGGTCTCGGCGAGCACCAGCGTCCCGGCGTCGCGCAGATACTTCACGATCTTGTCGTTGGCGTCCCAGACGCTGACGCCCACCAACCAGTCCGCACCGGTGCTGTCGAACGTGCCATCCTCGATGACCGGGCAGTAGACCTCCAGCTCCTGCTTGAGGGCCGTTCCGTAATCCTCCAACCCGTGTCCCGGCGCGGTGTGGACCAGGCCCGTTCCATCCTCGAGTGTGACATAATCCGCCGGTACGACCGGACAGACAAGAGACGGCGCCAACGGGTGCTCATAGGTCAGCTTGGCGTCGATCAACTCACGCCCGGTCAGCTTGCCGGTCACCTCGCAGCTTCCAAGCCAGTCGCCCCGCGTCCGGCGGATGGTGTTTACGACCGCTTCGATGCGTCCTTCGGCGATAACGAAAGTCGCCGGTCCGTCCGCCGTCTCGGCGTGGACGCAGCAATACTCGAAGTTCGGATGGACGGCGACCGCCCGGTTGGCGGGCAGCGTCCAGGGGGTCGTGGTCCAGATCATCAGTCCCAGCGCATCGCCCTGGCGGTGCGGGAGACACTGACCTGCTTCACCCAGCAGCTTGAACGTCACGTAGATGCTGAGGTCCTCGCGGTCGTGGTATTCCAGCTCCGCATCGGCCAGTGCGGTGCGGTTGGCGATGGACCAGTGGACCGGCTTGAGCTGCCTGTAGACCACGCCCTGCTCCACCAGCCGTGCGAATACCTCCAGCACTCCCGCCTCGTATTGCGGGGACATCGTGATGTATGGGTTCTCGAACTCGCCCATCACGCCCAACTGCTGGAACTGCTGCGACTGGACGTTGACGAATTTCTCGGCGTAGGCCTGGCACTTGCGGCGGATCTCCATCGGCGTCATCGTTTCCATCTTCTCGCCGAGCTGCTCGACGATCTTCTGCTCTATGGGCTGGCCGTGGCAGTCCCAGCCCGGGATGTACGGCGCGTCGTACCCGGACATCGTCTTGATGCGGACCACGATGTCCTTAAGCACCTTATTAAGCGCCTGGCCCATGTGGATATTCCCGTTGGCGTACGGCGGGCCGTCGTGCAGGATGAACCGCGGGGCTCCGTCGCGCAGCTTGCGGATCTGATGGTAGAGCTTCTGGCCTCGCCACTTGGCGTGCATGGCGGGCTCCTTGACCAGGAGTCGACCCCGCATGTCGAAATCGGTTTGGGGCAGGTTCAGTGTATCTTTGTACTTTGTCTTGCTGTTTTCGCCCATCGTTGACTCCCAGCAGCAGTTGCAAATCTTCAATACAGGGACACAAAAAAACCCGAGGTCATTTTCGCCTCAGGGCTGCCGGATGCACGCGAAAACTCGACATCGGCCCTAAGGCGCGCCTCGTATAATGATCGCCGCGATAATAACCCCGCCGCGCACGCCCCCCGCACCTCGCCCGATCGGTCCAACCGGCCCGATAGGATTGTCAGCATTGTCCGCACGCGTCCGCATCGAAATCTCCCGCAATCATACCCTCAAGGGGTAACCTCGGATCACATCGGATTATATCGGCCGGGAGGCGGGCGTCAATTCAATCAAGTCGTATCTTTTCGCCGAATCAACTCTGTTGGCGACGGCGCGCCCGTGGGGATGACGCCGGTGGCGTCGGCGCCCGGCGCAGCGGGAACGTCCCGCAGCCCGGGGCGCCCCAACCTGCCCAGAAGGTCGATCCGGCGCCATGCGCCGGACTCGAAGCGCAAGGCCATGCTCGACCCCAGCACGATTACGTATGCGCTGCCCGCCACCCAAGGACCGATGCTGGTAAGTTGCGGGACTAGATTCACCATGGCGAGCCCGCCGCCGATGATGATCGTCCAACTGAGAACCATTGTGATGACCATCGGCCAGAAGGTATCGCCCGCTCCGCGCAGCGCGCCGACGTAGACGATCCCGATTGCGTCGAACAGCTGAAACACAGCCGCGCAGATAAGGATCTTGGCGCCGATCTGGATGATCTGCTCGGCCAATTCCTGCGCCTCCCGGGCCGTCATCGCCGCCGACGGGGAGACCCTCACGAAAAACCGCACCATGGGATAGCGGAACACGTAGAACGCCGCTCCGCACAGACCCATGTACACCATGGCGACAAGCAGCGCCGTATGGGTGCGCCTCCTCGCCAGATCGGG
>DAOVQV010000186.1 GCA_030628445.1 Phycisphaerae bacterium
AGTCTGCAAAACCGTAGCTGCTGTGCTCGGAAGCAATTACGCTTTTGCGCGCGCCGGCCGCCGAAAATTTCCCGCCCGGCCGTTCGAATCTGCGGGCGCAGACATCGATCGCTATTCGGTTGTCAAACAACATCGGCGGCGCGTAAAGCGCCTCCATACTTACCCGCTGCGCCAGGCCATGCGCGCGCAGGGGCGGTCTTTTTCGCCCATCGGTGCTCGTAAGGTCCGGCCAGGCCGCGAAAAGAAAATCTGCATTTTTTCGCGCATCACCAGCGCCCCCATGCAGCCGTGCGCGCGCAAAACAGGCGCAGTCGTAGGGCGGGCAGGCATGCCCGCGTCTTTAGGGCCGACACGATACGGCAGCGAAGCGAAGCAACCACGCCGATTATCATCGAGGTTTGCGCGAACGACACAGCGCCAGCAGCTGGCGTGGGGTTCACAGAAACAACACGCGCCGCGCCGAAAAGAATCCGCTTAGCGTGCCTCGATTTGGCTCGATCTCTAGGTATGTATCTAAGGCTACGAAAATCACTTGCTAAATCTCCGTAAGGTGGTAAACTCTTAACAAGGCGCCGGTTCCCTTCGGAGCTGCGGAGTCATTGCATAAACAACAGTCGTTTCATTGAACGGGATGTGGAGGGTCCCGCTCGCCCGCAGGCCCATTAGTCGTAGCGTACCCACGCCGATGTCGAAGGTAACCCGCGCGGCGCGGCCGGCGCGATACATCCGACAGACAGGAGCAATATCTGTGAAAGTGCATCTGACGATATCGTTCGTATTGGCCATGATGATTGTCGCCTGCGTATCCGTTCCGGCCCTGTCGGCTGATTGGGTGATAGGAACTCTCGATGGCGCTCCGATCACCAACCAAGTATCGCTGGCATTGGATTCATCGGGGCGGCCGCACATCAGCTACCGCAACTCGTCCAGTAACACGCTGTGCTACGCCATGTTCGACGGAGTCAGCTGGATTTCTGAGACGGTTGACAGCGCAGGCGGGCAGCCCCCGTCGATTGCCCTTGACGCCGCCGACCGCCCTCACATCTCCTACAACGATTCTGTCAGCGACGAACTGAAATACGCGTATTTCGACGGGGCCAACTGGGTCGTCCAGGTTGTGGAACATACAGGCATGTCCTACACGTTCCTTTCTCTGGCCTTGGACTCGGCCGGCAGACCGCACATCGCCTACCGTGTTCACGGCGACCTTAAGTATGCATTCTGGGACGGATCAGCGTGGTCCATACAAACCGTAGTGGATGGTGGGATCGAGCAGCCGTCTCTGGCGCTGGACTCGGCCGGCCGGCCCTGCATTACCTACTATGACATCAACACGTACAATGTGGAATATATCGCCTGGGATGGATCCAGCTGGACCTCCCAAACTGTCGCTAACGCCGGCTTTTTCGGCGGCAAGGCGTCACTGGTCTTGGACTCTTCGGACTCCCCGTGCGTCAGTTACCACAATAACGCGCTCGGTGCCCTGATGTACGCGACCCGGATATCGGGATCGCACTGGATTGTTCAGCTTGTCGACGCCAGCGATGGAACCAGAGCAGACCATTCCCTGTGTCTAGACTCGGCCGGCCGTCCTCATGTCAGCTACGAGGCGTCCGGGACCGGTGACGCGAAATATGCTCATTTTGACGGGTCGGCTTGGGTAGTCAGCGAACTCGAGAGCATCTCCGTTGGGGGATCGTTGGCGCTGGACGCCGCCGACCGGCCACGCATCGCCTACAACGACTACGAAAACGACGATCTCAAGTACGCAGCCTGGGATGGGGCGAGCTGGAATATCCAGATCCTTTTCGACGGCTCGGAAGTGGGAGAGAATAGCTCGCTCGTGTTGGATCCCGCTGGGGGCCGTCATATCAGCTACTTTGATAGGACCAAGAATGCCGTCAAGTATGCCCATTTTGACGGGGCCGAGTGGACTCTCCATGAGGTGACCCACCCGGAGTCGGCTAGCCACCGACATGATACCTGCATTGCGCTGGACTCGGCTGGCCGTCCACGCATCGCCTACATGAGTCGCGAAGCCGACGACGTGATGCTCGCCCAGTGGGACGGTTCGGCCTGGGATGTACAGACGGTCTATTCCGGCCAGAGCGTGTACTTTCTCTCGATGGCAAAGGGCCCGTCGGATTGGCCGCACATCTGCTTTATGGATCGCGACAGCCTCACGTACGTCACCTGGGACGGCTCGGCCTGGACCAACTTCCTCGTGGACACCGTCGACAGGTGCTACTGCTCGCCATCTATCGCAGTCAATTCCTCAGGCCGGCCGAGCATTGCCTACCATGATCGCATCCACGGTGATCTGAAGTACGCCGCACACGATGGCACGGGCTGGACTGTCCAGGTCGTCAACAGCGCCGGAGACGGGGGGCACCATCCCTCGCTGGCACTGGACTCAGCCGGTCGCCCATGCATCAGTCATGTCGGCGAGATCAGCGGCGAGTTCCAGTACACTTTCTGGGCCGGCTCGGCCTGGGAATCCCGGGTCTTGGACACCATCGGGAGCGAGACTGGTTCCTCCATGCTGGTGTTGGATTCGGGGGACCGACCGCACATCATCTACAACGGCACGGATCAGTCTCGGTATGCTACCTGGGACGGATCGATCTGGAAGATCGAGGACCTCGTCGGCTTCGGCGACTACTGGAGCTTCGGCGCGACTTCCTTAGCACTGGACTCAGCCGGCATGCCGCACGTCAGCTACCAGGCTTATGGGTACCTGCTTAACTACGCCTACATGCCTGCCCTCAATACAATCCAGTGGCGGTCTATCTTCTACAACAACTCATCCTGGGACGGGCACGACCCGGCCGCCGGCCCGTCCGACGACCTGGCCATCGCTTCGGATAAGACGGCACTGCTGCCCGGACAGACGGCGACATTCGCCAACTACACCGGCTATTCTCGCGGCATCAATGGAGTCATGGTCGATATCAACGGTCCGATGGGCACGCTGACAACGGCGGACTTCGAATTTCGCGTCGGCAACGATAACGGCCCGGGCGGCTGGGCTACTGCGCCGGCCCCGACCAGCATCACGGTTCGGCCGGGCGAGGGGACCGGCGGATCCGACCGCGTGACGCTGATCTGGACCGACAACGCGATCGAAAAGCAGTGGCTCCAGGTGACGGTAAAGCCAACGCCCAACACAGGTCTGGCCGCAGATGATGTGTTCTACTTCGGGAACGCCATCGGCGAGACGGGCAACTCACCGAGCGATGCTAAAGTCACCCCTGCCGACCAGATCGGCGTGCGGAACAATCCGCACACGATTGTGGTGAATCCGGCAGGGATCGACGACGCTTACGATTTCAACCGCGACCGCAAGGTCGGTCCGACCGACCAGATCATCTGCCGGAACAACGGCACAAGTTCCATGACGGCGTTGCAGCTAATCACCGTGCCGTGACGCTGCGCCCGGTTTCTTTCACGCCAATCCTGCTGCAAAGGTCCAGATGCGTAACCATTTCCCGGCACCCCGGGTGCATCGCTTGTTCCGCGCACCGACGAACATACGATAACGCGATACATTCAGACCCACGGGAGCATCGTAAGAGCTGGGACGTACCGGGAAGTGCGCACTATGTGGCATTCTCGTGCTTCCGGCGGGCTGCAACATCAGGGCGGGCCCTGCGAGGCCAATTATGCTTTTCGTTTTTCGACAAGGGCCTTCTCTTGGTCGGGCATGTCGGGCTCGGCGAGCAGCGTGTCGCACCCTTCTATAAAGAACGGCCGGGCGAACTCGCTCGTGTAGACGCGGCCTGCCCGCCGCGGGTCGGCGACATCATCACGGTCAGCTTCAAATTACCGGAGGCATGTGCTCCTGACCCTCGGTGTCCAGCAGCCTTGCAACTTCGGGCGTGCTTGGGTTGCGGCGAAGCTCATCGAGCGGCGCGGTTTGTATAAGGCGGCCGTCGCAAATGACGCTAACGGCGTCGCAGACGCGCTGGGCCTCGTTGAGGTTGTGACAGACGTGAATCGTTGTTACGCCGAAC
>DAOVQV010000327.1 GCA_030628445.1 Phycisphaerae bacterium
GAGATCGACGCGGTGGGGCGGCGCCGCGGGGTTGGTTTCAACGGCGGCGGGCACGACGAGCGCGAACAGACCCTCAACGCCATTTTGGTGGAGATGGACGGGTTCGACTCGTCCGATCAGGTGATAGTCATGGCCGCGACCAACCGCATGGACGTGCTGGATCCGGCCCTGACGCGACCCGGGCGGTTCGACCGGCAGATCGACGTACCACTACCCGACATCAAGGGCCGATACGAGATCCTCAAGATCTACGCCGGAAAGGTCAAGTGCGGGCCCGACGTGGACCTGCATCGCCTGGCGAGGGGCACGCCGATGTTCAGCGGCGCAGACCTGGAGGCCCTGGTCAACGAAGCCGCCATCGCCGCCACCATGGCCAATAAGGAATACATCGAACAGGTCGAGCTGGAAGAGTCGCGCGACAAGGTCCGCTGGGGCCGGGCCAGAAAGTCCCGCGTTATCGACGAACGAGAAAAGGAGATGACCGCCTATCACGAGGCCGGGCACACACTGATCCAGGTTCTGACGCCCGAGGCGGATCCGCTGCACAAGGTCTCCATCATCCCTCGCGGGCAAGCGGGCGGGGCGACTTTCTCCCTGCCCGAGAAGGACCGCTACATGTATACCCGCCGATGGTGTGAGGCGTTTATCAACGTCGCCATCGCCGGAAGGATCGCCGAGGAGATGTTCTGCGGAGATATCGACAGCGGAGCGGCCTCGGACATCGCATCCGCCACCGAGCTGTCGCGACGAATGGTGATGGATTGGGGCATGTCGGAGAGGCTGGGGTTCGTACGCTACACACCGGGCTCACAGCGAATGACCGCCTGGGACTTCGGATCCAAAGAGTATTCCGAAAAGACGGCTGAGCTTATCGACACCGAAGTCAAGAACATCATGGACGGCGCCGAGACCAAAACCCGCCAGATGCTCCAGACCAATCGCCAGAAGGTGGAGAGAATCGCCAAGGCCCTGCTGAAATACGAGACCCTCTCAGCCGAGGAGGTCGAGCAGATTATCGAAGGGAAGGAAATCGATAAACCCACCGTCGGCGATCTGCTGGAGGCCGAACGGGCCAAACCCGAACCCGCCAAATCCCAAGACGAGGCCCCGCCACAGACCGCCCCAGGCGTCGGCCCGATACCACAACCAAGCTAAAACAAGAGCTGAAAACCGAAAGCTGAAAAAGAAGAGGCCGTCTCGTGGACCAGTATTTCAGCTTACCGTTTTCAGCTTTTAGCTTCCAGTTTTCATCGCACGCAAGGTCGATAGCATGAGCACGCGCAAGACCATCGGGATACTCGGCGGCCTCGGACCGGAATCGACGATCGCCTACTACGGCGAGATCACCAGGGAGTATCACCGCCGCTGCGGGGATTACGCCTACCCGAATATCATCATCTACTCCCTCAGCTTCCAGGAGATTATCGACGCCGGTTACGAAAAGCCCGCAAAGGTGAAGAGCGCCGTAGAAGCCCTCGCCGCCGCCGGAGCGGATTTCGCCGTCGCGGCGTGTAACTCCATTCACGCCGTCTACGACCAAGTCGCCGCCCAAATCCCCATCCCCTGGATCAGCATCATCTCCGCCACCGCCGAGCAGATCAAACCCGCCGGGATCGCCAAGGTCGCCCTGCTGGGAACCAAGGTCACCATGGGCGACGGGTTCTTCCAGAGGGCCCTGGTGCGTGACGGGATCGAATGCATCACGCCCCACGGCGACGCGCAGGAGCGGATCAACCGGATAATCTTCGACGAGCTGGTCATCGCCCGGACGACCGCACAGTCGCGCAGCTTCGTCCTGGGGTGCATCGAGGATCTGCGTGGCGCCGGTGCCGGCGGCGTCATACTCGCCTGCACGGAGTTACCATTCCTTATCCGGCAGTGCGACACGGACTTACCCGTCTTCGACACCACCGTCATCGGCGCCCACAAGGCACTCGATCTGGCGATGGGGCAGGATTGAGGGGCGATCAGTCGCCGTTGGGCGGTCACCAGTTAGCCCGGATATTGCATGACGTTTTTGTGTAATCACGCACAACAGTTTATTGCGAAAGAGGATATGCCAATAAGTTCGATGGTTTTAAAAGGACGCACTGTATTTTCCGGCGAGGGGATTTTGGTCGTTCGGCAAGGCCGCACAAGCGAGATTCCGCAGGTGTATCTTTAATGATACACCGAGGACAGCTCGCGCGGAGAACGCCGCCGACGGCCAAA
>DAOVQV010000362.1 GCA_030628445.1 Phycisphaerae bacterium
AGGGGGCATCGGGCCCCCGCTGGGTTGCCTGCTTCGCCTTCCTTGTCAGGGTTGTCCTCGCTCGGGGATCACCGGAACATTAAACCTTAAAGTGCTCTAGCCGCTGCAATGTCACTGTATTGAAGTCTACCGCCCGATTCCGGATTTGCCCCGCACCGCCTGGGCCATCGCCTTGACCATCTCGTCGTCGTCGCCGACGAGGTAATCGACGATTGTCTCCCGCCCCGGCGTTCTGGAAGTCCCGATCAATTCCACCATCCTGAGCCGCACCAGGGAACTGGGGTCTTCGACCGCCCGCCCAAGCTGCTGGAGGATACTCTCATCGAGCTTGACGCCTTGGAGGGCGCTGAGCAGTTCGGCGCGGACGGCCGGCGAGCGGTCTTTCATTATCTCCTGTATCATCCGCAACACGACGCCCCTGGTGACGACGGGGCGTACGGCCTGCGGGACGGTCGCCCGTCCCCGTTCGGCCAGCCTGAGCAGTCCCATAAGGGCCGCCGTCTGCCTGGCCGCCCGCATGCGCTGCGGCAGCGCGCCCACCTGGATGTCACGGACCATGTACGCCAGTGCGGTCCGATAGGCCTTGGCGGGTTCGCCCTTCTCGCCCAGGGCGAACGTACCCAGCAGGGAGCGGCGGGTGATCTTGGCGGGGCTTACCACAACGCCGGGAACGCCGGAGAAAAACTCATCGCCCTGCTGCTGCGGGGAAAGCATCCCGGAGACGGTCAGCGTAAGTTCGTCGAACGGATGCTCGGTCAAAAACGCACCGAGCCTGCCCACGTCAAGCCGCACCGTGGCCTCGACGCTGCTGCCAGGGTCGAGATATCTCGGGGCCGGGAAGGTGATCATAGGCAATGCGTCAAACCCGACGGGCGCATCGCCCGCACCGGACAGGGCCACCTGGATACTCATCTGCGGCTGGAGAGTTCCCCGCTCAGGGGGGACCAGCGGGACGGGGATCGAGCCTATGTTGCTGATGGTGGCCCGGACCCGGACGGCGTCTTCGAACCCGACGACTTCAACGACCGGTGAGATAATGACGGCGAGGTGCTCTTGCGGTGCAAGGCCCATCCGGAGGTATCGCTTGTCGAAATCGGCGACAACAGCAGCGACTCCGTTGTCTTCGGACAAGGTGGGCGCCAGTTCGATGTTGCTCCGCTGCGCGATGCTTCGCAAGAGGCGAAAGCCCGGTCCGCTGCGGGAAATTCCCGCACCGGCCTCGACGGCGGTCCTGGCTGCTGCGATGTCCCCCGCTGAGAAGTAATACTCAGCCAGAAACGCCGCGGCGTATGCATCGGTCCCCATCGCCCTTCCCAGACGACGGACCCCGTTCTGGACCAGTTGCGGGTCCAACGACGCGATCTCGGCGGCGCCTATGATTCGCTGTGCGAACTGGTCATCAGCCGATGCGCCGGCCATATGGGCCTGAAGGACGGAGATCGCCATGTCCGAGCGGCGCATAACCAACACGTAAAACCACGCCAGCTCCATCGCGAAGGCGGGCGTTCCCATCCCTCGGATCTTGTGGCCCTGATAGATAGCATCCATCTGGCGGATCAGGTCCGACGCCTCTTGGTCCTTCCCGGCGCCGCGATAGGCCTCCACCATCAGCCATTTCAATTCGCCAGGGCTGTCGGATTGCTCGATCATGGGGGCAAACAGCTCGACCGCCTCGTCATATCTGCCCGCATCCAGCATCGCGTTGAGATACTGAATCAACAACACCGGCGCCCGCACGGCCGAGCCCCTGCGGGCAGTGGCAAGCTTGAAGGAATGTTCCAGGAAACTCAGCGCCTCGTCATGGAGCCCCAGATGCTCCAGCCACGTGCCGAATTCATACGTGACGGCCTCGGAGAACGGATTCCC
>DAOVQV010000359.1 GCA_030628445.1 Phycisphaerae bacterium
GACGGAGGTGGACTATCCCGTGCCAGGCATCGTGATGTTTCACGGGTGGGGTGGGTCGACGGTGTGGGGCCGGCAGCGCGTTGTCGACACCGGCCGAGACCATCCTGTCCTGGTCGAACTTCGCAAGAAGTTCTACGCCAGTAAATGGCAGGCCGACGAATTCGCCAAGAAAGCCTACGCGGTCATCGTCATCGACAACTTTCATTACGGCCAGCGCGTTCCCTACGGCCTGGGCGACGTCCCGGAACACTTCGATCCGTTCGAGCTCAGCTACGAAGAAGCAGTTGACATGGACCGTCGCATCCGGCAGACCATTCTGTCTAGCGTGGGGATGCTGTTGTGGACGGGCGCAACCTGGGCGGGGCTGAACTTCGGCGACGACAGCCGGTGCATCGACTACCTGCAATCGCGCCCGGAGGTCGATTCGGAGCGCATCGGCTGCACGGGCCTGTCCGGCGGGGGCTGGCGGACGAACATGACCGCCGCTCTGGACCGGCGGATCAAGGCTTCGGTCTCTGCCGGCTGGATGACCACGGGCGACTATCAGCAGATCTACCGCCCCCGCAGCACCGCCGGCCCATACTGCATGTTGCCGGGAGTCTGGAACCGCATGGACGTGCCCGACCTGCCGATTATCGCCGCGCCGAACGCGCCGATGATCCTCCTGAACCGCAACGACCACCTGTTCCCCGAAGAAGCCCAGGACGAGTGCTATCGGCAGATCTCGGCTGGGTACGAATGGGCGGGCTGTCTGGAGAGATTCGGCTGGGTGAATCTGCCCAAGCCCCACTGCTACGACGACGAACTGAGGCAGATCGCCTTCGATTGGTTCGACAAATATCTTAAGGGTGAACGTCCCGGATGAAAACCACACTTGCCGCATGATGCGACATCATTTGGCCGCAGGTACGAGAGGCTTCGCCGAGACCTTTATCCTAATGCAAAGGAGTCTGGCGTGATCGCATATGCGTTGGTCTGTAGCGTGGCGTTTGTGTTGCTTCTGCTGGCGGAGGGAATTGAGGGCTTCGGCAGCCGGGCCTGCAGCGGCGGGGCCCAGGAGGCGGTCTGGGTCAATCCCGAGCTACCGGACACAGGGGTCGATGTGCACGGCATCGGCACGGGCAAGCGGCCTTACACGCTGCGGCGGGCGCTGGGGGCTGGCGATCGCATCATCCGCTTTACCCGGGCCGGGACCATCACGCTGAACGCGTCGATCTACATCCAGCACAGCAACATTACCATCGACGGCGCGAGCGCTCCGGCCCCCGGGGTGACGATCACACACACGCCCGAGAATTATGGCGCGCTGATCATCGGCAGCCCCGGCCGCCAGATCAGCGACTTCGTCCTCAGCCACCTTCGTTTTCAGGGCCATTGGCCTGAAGTGCGCGAGAAGTGGGGCTGTTCGCTTCTCAATATAGCCGTCGATGACCATAGCGGCGGGAAAGTCTCGAACGTGGTGTTCGACCACCTGACGATGTGCAACATGCAGGACAAGCCCAGTATCTGGGGCAACGTGGAGAACGTAACGGTCTCGAACTGCTTCTTCTATCAGTCCCACAAGTCGCTGCTAGTCTCGGCTCACGGCAAGTCGAAGGACCTGCTCAGGAGCAACATCTCGATTCATCACAACCTGTTCGCCGGGAGCGACGAGCGCAATCCGCAGGTTCGCGGCTGGGTCCAGAATCTGGACTTCGTCAACAACATCATTTGCAGCTGGAAGAAATACGGGATGCGGATCAAGAACGAGCCCGGCGAGAAGCCCGTCAACGCCAACGTGGTCAATAATGTCTTCTGTTCGGACGGTAGGAGGCCGGATTCGGCGCTGATCTACGGCTGGGACCCCGGACCGGACTACGCCGACCGGGCCAAGGCGTCCGACTTCCCGCAGGGGACGGTCTATACA
>DAOVQV010000357.1 GCA_030628445.1 Phycisphaerae bacterium
CGGGTTGTAACGCCAATGAGCGTCTACGGCGTCAGAACTCCTCAGCATACCACTAAGGTATTCCATCGTCGTTCTTCCTTGTATCCATCTCATTGGCGTCACAACGCGACTCGCGCCTCATTGGTGTTAGGGGCTCTCTGTCGATTCCGAAAAAGACCGACCTCGCTTGATTGCATGACCCGTATGGGCTAACTCTCTATTGTAGGGCACTTGTGAGATACTGTCCAGAGCCATACCCGACTTGTTTGTTGCTGGAAGCTGCAAAAAACCGTACAATCCCGCCATGCCATCAAAGGTATTGTCCATACTGCTGGGCGCCGTGTTCGTCGGCGCCGGTTGCCACCGGCCTTCCGGTTGGGTCGTCAAGCCGGTCCGCATCGAAGAAAGACTCACCGAAACCGTCATCGCCACCGATCCGGGACTGTTCGTGGGCGACAAGATCGTCGTGGTGGATCTCGACGGGCTGATTGTCAACCAGCGCCCGCGCGGGCTGCTCGGACCGGGCGAAAACCCGGTCAGCTTCTTCGTGGAGAAGCTGGACAAGGCGGCCGCGGACGCCAACGTCCGGGCTGTCGTGGTGCGGATCAACTCCCCCGGCGGGGGCGTGACGGCCTCCGACATCATGCACCGCCGACTGGTGCAGTTGCGAACCCGCCGCCGGATACCCGTGGTCGCCATCCTGCAGGACGTCGGGGCGTCGGGGGCGTACTACGTAGCGTGCGCGGCCGATAAGATCATGGCGCATCCCACCTCGGTCACCGGTTCGATCGGCGTGATGATACAAACCCTCAGTCTGGCCGGAACCATGAAGATGCTCGGGATCGAAGCAAGGGCGGTAACCTCCGGGCCGCGGAAGGACCTCGCCAGCCCGCTCAAGCCGCTGGACGAAAAGGACGCCGCCATCCTCCGGGAAATGGTCGAGATCTACCACCAGCGGTTCATCGACATTGTGACCAAGTCCCGCACCGCCCTCGCCGCCGAGCAGATCAAGAAGCTGGCCGACGGGCGCGTCTATACCGGCGACCAAGCCGCCGACAACGGGCTTATCGACGCGGTCGGATACATGGACGACGCCATCGATACCGCCAAGAAGCTCGCCTCAGTAACCCGGGCAAAGGTGGTCATCTACCACCGCCCGATGGGGTATCGCCCCAACGCATACGCCGCCGCGCCGTCGGTCCCGCCGCAGATGAACATGCTCAATATCTCGCTGGGCGAGCTGACGAAGTTTTCCCACCCGCAGTTCCTTTATCTCTGGACAGGGAAGCGCTTTTCCCACTAAGCTGCGCCGCAAATCCGCACCCCTTTTGAGCAAAGGAAGAGGCAAATGGACTATCGACGAGTCATCCCGTGTTTGGACGTTAAAGACGGCCGGTTAGTCAAGGGCGTCAACTTCGTCGACCTTAAGGATGTCGCCGACCCCTCTGAGGCCGGCGCCGCCTACAGCCAAGCCGGCGCCGACGAGCTGGTGTTCCTGGACATCACGGCCACAGTCGAGGGGCGCAAGACCATGGTCGACGTGGTCAAGCGAACGGCCGTCGGTCTCATCGTGCCGCTGACGGTCGGCGGCGGGATCGGAAGCATCGAAGACATCGAGACGCTGCTGGTCGCGGGGGCTTCGAAGGTCTCGATCAACACGGCCGCGGTGCGGAATCCCGACCTGATCAAAGAGGCGGCCGAGAAGTACGGCTCCGAGAAGATCACCGTCGCAATCGACACCCGCAGCTCGGCGGCCTTACCGTCCGGCTTCGAGGCGATGGTCTCCGGCGGGACCGAACCGACCGGCCTCGACGCGGTCGAGTGGGCCCGCAAGGCCGAAGACCTCGGCGCCGGGGCGATCCTCCCGACCAGCATCGACGCCGACGGAACGCAGGCCGGATACGACATCCCGATGACAAAGGCGATCGCCCAGGC
>DAOVQV010000372.1 GCA_030628445.1 Phycisphaerae bacterium
ATCCGCTGGCGGTCGCAGTAAATCTCGGTCCACCGCGGGTCCGTGCTGCCGAAGAGCGTCACGACGCCGACCCCGAACGCAGCGGCAATGTGCCTGGCGCCGGTGTCGTTGGTGATCAGCAAATCGCATCGCCGCATCAAGCTCTTGAGCAATCCGATGGTATTGTCGCGTTGAGCGAAGTTCACAAGCGGGGTGTGCTGCATCGCCGCGGCGACCTGGGCAGCGACCGGCCGCTCGAGGGGGGCGGCGTTGATGATAATCTGTGCGCCGCGTTTTTCTATCAGCGCGTCGGCGACGGCAGCGTAGCGGTCAGGATCCCACATCTTACTGACACCGAAAGACGCGCCCGGATTCAGCATTACCAGGGGCTTATCGGGCCCAAAGTCGGCCTGCTGCAAGATGGACTCGGCTTCGGCCTGGGAAGATTCGCTTACCGATAAGGACATCCGCCGCGATTCGCCACCGGCCCCCAGCAGACCCGCCAAGCCCAAATAGTAATCGATTGCAGGGACGGGGGTGAACCTGCCTTTCTCATCCCGGACGGGCGCGAGTTTATCGGTCAGCATCCATCCTCTCCCGTCGCGGTCGTACCCGGCGATTCGCCTCACCCCCCCTACCCGCGCCAGAAGCGCCGCCCGGAAGCTATTGGGAAAAAGCACCGCCAGGTCGTATTGGGATGAGCGGACCTTACCCGCCAAGCTCACAAAGCCCAACACCCTGTTCGCGCGATCAGATTCATCGACGATCCATTCATCGACCCACTCGGCGGGTTGGAGGACCTCCAGTGCGGTCCGCCGGCCCAGACAGGCGATA
This sequence comes from Phycisphaerae bacterium, assembly GCA_030628445.1. Classification (GTDB taxonomy): domain Bacteria; phylum Planctomycetota; class Phycisphaerae; order SM23-33; family SM23-33; genus DAOVQV01. Next base: position 814 of record DAOVQV010000372.1, read on the forward strand.
TGGGCATCGCGGAAACACCGCCACAGCGCGTCGAGGGCGGGGGTCGCCATTACCACGTCGCCAACCCAGTTCGGCAGGAGAATCACGATTCTCTGTGGGGGGGACATGGGGGCATTTTAGCGACTGACAACGCCAATGAGTAGAAATTGCAGGACCAATGGTCCCCTGCGGCGGCGCCCGGGCGAATATGTCAGTGGATCGAACAGACAACAAGAGGCACCGACCAAAACCATTGACATTCCCGGTCAGGATCGGTCAGACTCGCCGACCGCAGCCTTACCGCAAGCGAAGAACCACCGAGCTGACTGACAGCTTCTTGCAGTGAAGGAGCCTGACATGGCGAAGCATTCTATGGGACTTTCGATGGACGAGGTGTACCGGCGAATGGTCATCGAGGCCAAGGCGTCCGAGGCTTACGAGACACGCAAGAGGGGTGAATCCGTCACTGCATGGGGCCGACGGGCGCGGGGTAAGTTGCTTCAGGTGCTGGGGATCGACGGGAAGCCCAAGAAAAAACCGCCCGTCCGCATCGTAGAGCAGGTCCAATGCGACGGGTACACCCGCCGCCGCGGGTACATGATCGCCGCCGACGAACTGGCCGTGCCGTTCTATCTGCTCAGTCCCGACCCCAAACCGCGTGGGAAGGTCGGTCTGTGCCTGGCGATTCACGGGCACGGACCGGGAAAGGTGATTCCGGTTGGCATGGGAACCGACGAAGAGGGAAGGCCCCTACGCACCCAGGGCCAGCGCGACTATGCGGTGCAGGCCGTCAAGCGAGGTTGGATCGCCATCGCGCCGGATCTCCGCGGGTTCGGCGAGCTGATGTTCCGCCAGGATGTCGAGATGGAATGGCGAAGAAGCTGCGAACGTGCGGCGCCGCGAGCCGCACAGTTGGGCAAACCGTTGATGG
>DAOVQV010000086.1 GCA_030628445.1 Phycisphaerae bacterium
ATCGACGGCTTCGCTTCGCATATCATCGGGAAGGATGTTCTTACCCGCGATTCCCGCCAGTGCCGCCGCAGCCGCGGCAGCGGCGGGTTCGTCCCGTCCGATCTGCGCAATCACGGCCGGGAGCGCCTGCAGGTCGCCCAACTGGCCCAGTGCAGTCAGCAAGGCCTGGCGCACCGAAATAGCCTGTTCCGTCTTGAGAGACTCCAGCAGCAACCCAACCGCCTCGCTGTCCCGCATCTGAGCCAACAGAAAAGCCGAACGGCGACGCAAACGCTCGTCAGGATCCGTCAGCATGGACCGGATCCGTAAGCGGACGTCCTCGGAAATCTGCTCGCTCGCTGCGATTCGACGGTCCACCAAGCTCGCCCCCACAAGGCGGACCTCACTTACCGGATCCTTCAGGAAGCTGCTCAATAGCTCGTCTCGCTGGGCAGCAGGGGTCGCAGCATACAGATCGTTCATCGCCCGCCCCAGGCGAACGCGAAGCTCAGAGCTGTTAGCCAACAGGTCCCTGTTGCGCTTGGCGAGGCTGTCGGTCCATTCGCGCAGCCATTGAGACCAGGACTCGTCCTTATTGTCTGACCACCACTTCCGCCATAGCGATGGATCGCCGCCGAAATCAATGTTCGTAAGCTCCCCAAGCGTCCCAAGTGCAGTTCTGCGCACCGCCTCGTCGGGATCGTCCAGAAGCTTCACCAAGGCGCCGACGGCCTGCTTTTCGAAGGCGTACTGCAGGGCGGTGGTCGCACTGAGCCGAACGGGCGTCTTTGCGCCCGGATCCGCCGCAACCGAGATAAGCTTCTGCAGCGCCTTTGGATTCCTATACGTCGCCAGTGCCTTAGCGGCGGGAGCTCGGACCGATGGTTCGTTGCTGTTCACCATCGCCGCCAGCGGATCTATGAAGACCTCTTTCCCGCCGTCGGAAGCGGTGATCGCCTCGGCGACGGCGATCTGGGCTGAGGCGTTGGATGAGTCCGACAGAAACGTCGCAAGAGCACGCGCAGCACCGGGATAGGTCCGCACGAGCAGCAGCGAGGCAGCATCTAGTTTGGTCTTGGCGGATCGCCCTGGATCGGCGAGCTGACCCGAAAGGGTCTCAAGCTCCATCCTTTGCACGGGTGTAAGCGGCGGGCCGGCCGGTTCCTGAACGCACCCGACAATCGCCGGGACCCAGCAAAAGACCGCCATCAAATATGCACGCTTAAGATACCTCACGCCGCTTTCGCCTCATCTCAGGATCAACAGGCTAACCGTATCCGCATCAGATACGTTTGTCAAACTCGCCCGGGTTCAAATTGCTCCGGAAAACCCGCCCCGCCGACGCTTAGCACCGTTGCAATCGTCCCCGGGGCTGCTAGGATATCGCCATGGCCCAGCGGAAGACCCAGACCCTCTCCTACAAAGACACCGGAGTGGACATAGAGGCCGGCGATACCATGGTGGATCTGATCCGCCCTCTCGTCGAGAAGACCTTCACGCCTCGTGTCGTACAGCAATATGGGGGCTTCGCCGGGCTGTTTCGGCTGGACTTCAACGAGCGGCTCTATAAGAGAAACTACCGCGAGCCGGTCCTGGTCAGCTGCACCGACGGTGTCGGGACAAAGGTGAAGGTCGCCGTCGCCGCCGACAAGCTCGATACGGTGGGGATCGACTGCGTTGCGATGATTGTCAACGACATGATCTGCTGCGGGGCCGAACCGCTGTTCTTCCTGGACTACATCGGCGCGAACAAGTGCGACCCCGTTCGCATGGCCGAAATCGTCAAGGGCGTCGCCGAAGGTTGCCTCCAGTCCGCCTGTGCCCTGCTGGGGGGCGAGACGGCCGAGATGCCCGACCTGTACGCTGCGGGCGATTTCGATCTGGCCGGGTTCGCCGTTGGGATTGTCGAGCGGCGCAAAACAATCAACGGAAGCAAAGTCGAACTCGGCGACCTGGCGATCGCGTTGGGATCGGACGGACTGCATTCCAACGGTTTTACTCTGGCGCGGCGGGCGCTGCTGGGTAAGGGTGGATACGGACTCACCGACCGGCCGCCGGAGCTGGAAGGCCTGACCGTCGGACAGGAGATGCTTCGCCCGACAAGGATATACGTCCGATCAATTCTGAACGTGCTCGGGTCCTACCGGGTAAAAAAGGTCGTCAAGGGGATGGCGCACATTACCGGCGGCGGGCTGGTGGGGAACCTCCCTCGCGTGCTGCCCGATGGTCTAACAGTGCGGATCAAACGCGACTCCTGGCCCGTCCCGCCGATCTTCAAGCTGATCGCCAAGAAAGGACCCGTCGATCCGATCGAGATGATGCGGGTCTTTAACATGGGCATCGGGTTTGTGATGATCGTCTCACCGAGCTTCGCCAATTCGATCATGAATCGGCTGCGACGATCAGGGGAGCGGTGCTGGGTGCTCGGTAAGGTTCGCAAGGGCGGCCCGGAGGTGCTGTGGGCCTAGCTCGATCTGAAGAGACAAGTCGCACAATTACTTGCTGAAAGCAACCTGAACGGGGCGGTGGATGGCGGAAGGACCCAACATCCTGGTTGTCGGCTCGATCAATATGGACTTGGTCGTCCGGGCCGACAGGATGCCCTCGCCTGGCCAAACTGTGCTGGGTAAAGACTTTACGACCTCACCCGGGGGGAAAGGCGCCAACCAAGCCGTCGCCGCCGCAAGGCTCGGCGGGTCATCCCGCATGATCGGCCGGATCGGGGACGATACGTTCGGTACGCGGCTGCTCGAGAACCTCAAGTCCGAAGGTGTTGATTGCACCGGCGTGATGCCCACACCCACATCCTCGGGCGTGGCGATAATCATCGTGGACTCACTCGGCGAGAACTCCATAGTCGTCGCCAGCGGGGCCAATTACCGACTCTGCCCAGACGACATTTACGCCCGGGAAGAGCTATTCGCCGATGCCGATGTCGTCGTTGTTCAGTTGGAGCTCCCGCTGCCGACCGTCCGAACAGCCATGAACCTCGCACACCGGTACAAGTGCAGGGTGATACTCGATCCGGCCCCGGTCCCGCGCCAGATGCCGGATGAGCTGTTCAACGTCGATATCATCTCGCCGAACGTTGTCGAGGCACAGGCCCTGACGGGCAAGAAGTGCATCGAGGAGCGGGTGGATAAATCCGTAGCCCTTGACCTGATCGCACGTGGCGCCAAGGCCGTGGCGATTAAGCTGGGCCCGCGCGGGTCGATGGTCGTGATATCCGACGGGCATTTCTATCGGATTCCGCCATATAAAGTCAGAGTCATCGACACCACCGCCGCCGGGGATGCCTTCACAGCCGCCATCGCAGTCGCCACCGCCAGTGGCGAAAAGCTGCACCAGGCGGCAAAATTCGCCAACGCCGCCGGGGCGCTGGCGTGCACCAAGATCGGGGCTCAATCGGCCATGCCCACAGCAGCAGAGGTCAAGATACTCATGGAAGACCAGCCGATCTGAACGCCAAAACCCCCGTCCCACCGGGCAGGCAGGTAGATCAGACAGATGAGCGAAACATCCAAAACCATGCGAGCTGGGTTCTTCGTCGGGAAGGGCAAAATCGAGCTGCGCAACGTGCCCATGCCCAAGGCCGGCCCCGGCGAGGTGCTGCTGCGCGTGATAGCTTGCGGTGTCTGCGGAACGGACAATCACATCCTTCAAGGTCACATTACCGACGGGGTCGTCCCACCCGTCGTCCTCGGCCATGAGATCGCCGCCCGGGTCGACCAGATCGGCGACGGGGTTGAGCGGATCAGGGCGGAACAGTTCTGCGCGGTCGATCCGGTGATCGGGTGCGGAGTCTGTTCGATGTGCAGGGCGGGACGGTCCAACCTGTGCTGCGATCCGACCATCATCGGGTATAAGCTCAACGGCGGGTTCGCCCAGTTCCTCGTAGCACCGGCGAGCAAGGTAGTTCCGCTCGACGAGCGCGTGGGCCCCGCCGGCGGCGTGCTCTGCGAGACGCTGGCGTGCGTGATCAACGGGTACGACCGGCTGGGGTTCCAGGCCGCCTCCAGCGCGATGGTGCTCGGGGCGGGAACGGTTGGGCTGCTGTGGACCCAAATCCTCAAGAGCTCGCCGGGAAGCCTCGTTATCCAGACCGAGATCGTCCCGTATCGGCGCGACAAGGCCGAAAGGATCGGTGCGGACATCGTCATCGACCCCCGCGCTGAAGACCTACCCGATCGCGTCCGGTCCGAGCTGCCCGAAGGCGTGGATTTCATCATCGACGCCACGGGCGAACCGCAGGCCGTCCAGCAGGCGATCCCGTTGCTGGGGCGCGGCGGCACCTTGTTGGTCTTCGGGGTGTGTCCGGCCGGCAGCAAGATCAGCTTCGATCCATTCGAGCTCTACAACAAGCAAGGTCGGATCATCGCATCAAAGATGCCCGCGGGTACGCTCGACCGGGCCGCCCGACTGATCGAAGCGGGAAAGATCGCCTGCAACGAGCTTGTCACGCAGACCCGACCATTATCCGACCTGGTCGAAGCGGTGACCGGGTTCAAAACCCACCGCGACACGCAGATCAAGGTCGCCGTCGATCCGTGGGCTTGATCGGGACGCGGGAGCTATTGGCCGCTAACAGTAACGACAACGTGTCGCGTTCGCGGACCGTCGAACTCGCAGAAATACACCCCCTGCCACGTTCCAAGCATCATCCGCCCGCCGCTGATTGGAATGGTGCTGTTGCACCCGACGATTGAGCTCTTGACGTGGGCGGCCGAGTTGCCCTCGCTGTGCTGATAGAAGTCTTCTCGCCACGGGACAACCCTATCCAGCGCCGCCAGCACGTCGTGGACCACGGACGGGTCGGCGTTTTCATTTATCGTAACGCCGGCCGTGGTGTGCGGGACGTAGACCGTCACGGCGCCATCGGTGATACCGGAGCCGGCAATTACATCTGCGACCCGGGCGGTTATGTCGAGCATCTGATCCCGGCCGGACGTTCTTACGTCAAATGTGTCTGTGTGCATGCGGATATGGATACAGCAACGCACGGGCCCTTGCAAGGGCCCAGAGGGGCGATCGCCTACATTCGGCCGCTGATCGGCACTTCGTTGACGACGTTCTGTGGACGCCCCGCGAGAAACGCGTGGATGTTCTGAATAGTCGTCTCAATGATTCGCTGAACGGCCTGGCGTGAGTTGAAGGCTACGTGCGGTGTAATTATCACGTTGGGCATGCGGAGCAGCGCGTGATTACGGACGATGGTCTTTAGAGTCTCGGCGTCGTAGCTGCTGGAGAGGATATCGGCTTCCTCGGCGATGGCAGCTTCGGCCTCCAGCACGTCAAGTGCCGCCCCACCCAAGTGACCATTGCGCAGCGCATCGATAAGAGCCTGGGAGTCAACGATCCCGCCTCGGGCCGTGTTCACGAGAATAGCCCCTCCCGGAAGCTTGGCTAGAGCAGCCGCGTCGATCAGGTGGTGGGTCTGGGAGTTGTAAGGAATGTGGATGCTCAGAACGTCCGACTCGCACAAGAGCTGATCCATATCAACGTATTCGAAGCCGATCTCGCCGGCCAGAACCATGTTATGCTCGACATCGCAGCCCAGCAGACGCATCCCGAAACCGTTTGCAATCCGCAGGACCCGCAAGCCGATCTTGCCGACACCCAGGCAGCCGAACGTCTTACCAGCCAAATCCTCGCCCCGAAGCCCGTCGATGCTGAAGTCGCCGCGTGTGGTCCTCTCGTAGCAGCGGTGGATCTTGCGGCTCAGCGCCAGCAGCATCGCGAATGTATGCTCAGCCACTGTGTCCTCGCCATAGTCGGGAACGTTGCAGACGGCAATTCCCCGTTCGCGGGAAGCAGCGATGTCGATGTGGTCAAAGCCGGTGCTGCGAGTGGCGATCAGGCGCAGCTTGGGCAGGCGGTCGAGCTGGTAGCGGTCGACGCAACTGTGAATGAACGTACTGAGCATGCAAGTGTCGGCGGGGATTTCAGAATCGGCCAGCTCCTGCAATCGCTGCCGGTGCGAGTGGATCTGGCATCGCCGCGTGCATTTTTCGGTCAGTGCCTCGTGCTCTCGCGTTTCGGCTTCGACGAACAGAATCTTCGAACCGTCGAGCTTGTCATTCGTTCGAGCGTCCATGGTCGGACTCCTTTTTCCTAATTATAGGCAGCCGGACAACATGCCCCCCCATATTGAAACTGCGCAAAGAATCGCGGCGGGTCGGACTTGAACAAGCTCAGTCCAGCCAAGACCCGCCGCGCATCTGTCTGTTGCTACTGCCTACCGCTTGTTTCTAGTACATCCCTTCCATCCCGCCGCCGGGGGGGCCTGCGGGGGGCTTCTTTTCGGGGATTTCGCTGACCATTGCGTCGGTCGTCAGCAGCAGGCCTGCAACCGAGGCGGCGTTCTGAAGTGCAATCCGCTCAACCTTTGTCGGGACGATGACGCCGGCCTTGACGAGGTCGCAGTACTTTCCGGCCATCGCGTCGTAGCCGAAGTTGTCGTCGTCGGCCTCTTCGACCTTGGCTGCAACGATGGAGCCGTCCAGGCCGGAGTTGATCGCGATCTGCTTGATCGGCGTAACCAGTGACCGGCGGACGATATCGACGCCAGTGGCCTCGTCGTCGCTGTCGCATTTGACCTTATCGAGCGCCTTTCTTGCTCGCAGCACGGCCACGCCGCCGCCGGGCAGGATGCCCTCTTCAACG
>DAOVQV010000307.1 GCA_030628445.1 Phycisphaerae bacterium
AAGGCTGTAACCATCAGGGCGATCAACAGCAGCAGCGGCGCTATCAGAAGGTGTCGTATGAGCATTGTTGTATTCTAGTCAGCACCCGGAACTGTTCGGCTCGAAAGGCAAGTGCACGCTCGCGGCCGGCCGCCTTGTCCCTGCCTCCAGACCCAGGCCACAGCGACCCATGAGATGCACCTTCCTGACACCCAGGCGACAATGTCCGATTGGACCGTCGGCCTATTCGTTGGGCTCTTCCGGCGGCGCCGGTGCGGTCGTTACGACCGGGACAAGCATCTGCGGTTTCCTGACGCCATCATCCTTAAGCTCGCCGACCCACCCCAGCACACCGAACTGCTCGCCGGTCGCCACGTCTTTGTACCCAAGCGGAGCCGACGCCCTGTCCAGGATCTTCGTGTCGATCAACGGCCTTTCGATGTATTTCTTGTCGAGCCCTTTGATGCTGTTCAACGCCAGTTCGCAGTCTCGCAGCAGCAGTGTGTTAACGGCAACCTTCCTGGTTGCGTCGTCTTTGGCCAGGCCCTCGGCGCCGGCGGCGGTCCTCATGGCGTTATAATAAGCGGTTCCCGAGGCCCCGGCCGCATCCACAATCATCTGCAGGAACACCGTCTGCAGTTGCTTATCGCTTCCCAGGGCCACCCACGCATTGGTAATACCCCCCACGCCGCTGCGCAGGGACTCAGCGATCTGCGTATCGCCGTCTCGAGCCTGCTTGCAGCGCGTCGCCCAGCAACTGCGCAGAACATCCAGCGACTCGCGCCGGGCGTCGTCGAAGTCGCTCACGCTGACGGCATCGGGAGGAACCGTCGCGAAAAACATCGCGTCAAAAGCCGCCCGAACAACTACGGAAGAAGCTTCTTTAGCCCCCGCCTTTCTCAGCGCCTTGAACATCTTTTCCGTCGCAGCGGAGCTTCGTTGGGCCAAAATACGCCCCCTCGCCCCACGGTACCCCTTCCACCCGAGATATCGCACGGCCGGGTTCGAATGGACCACCATCCTCTCCAGTGCGTCCTGGATGGAGAACTGGGGCATACGGGACAGGACAATTCCCGCGTTGATCTGCTTCTGCTGGTTGTCCAATTCCAGCAAGGTGGCAACGAGTTCGGCGGCCCTGCCGGCAACTGTGTATTTGAACGTGGGACTATCATAGGAATTGTAGACTCCCAGCAGGGCCTCGCGCCCCTCCAGGATATCCTTCTGCTTGTCCGCCTTGCGGATTATCTCCACGTGGTACTTCAGCGCAGCGTCGATCTTCTCGATGCTTCCGGGCGATAGCCCCGCCGTCAACTCTATCGAGGGAATATCAAGCGGCGGCGCCTGCCCCGTCGAAACCGACGGCGCCACGAGCAACGCGCCAAACAAGCCAATCGCGCACAAACGGGCGAGGTTGTCTTGAAACATAGTCCTTCCTGTTCTGACATATCCACTACGCGGCCACGTACTTGATGGTAGGTGGGATTGGTAAAAGTGTCAAGGGGCAAGTGCTTACGGTGCGCTTGACCGTGTTTGTGGATTGCGGGTATTATCTGTTAGTCCCGTAAAGGCAGGGCAAATGAGCAGATCGCGACTCCATCGAGCAGGGGGCGTGCGGAACAACAACGCGCCCGCCCCCGTCGTCAAGAGGCTAAGTCTGTATTTGCGGGGGCTGGAGAAACTGGCGGATCAGAAGATCGAAGAGGTCTCGTCCCAGCAGTTCGCACGCTCGCTTCGCCTGACCGGCGCCCAAGTTCGCAAGGACCTGGCGTACTTCGGCCAGTTCGGGCGGCGTGGAGTGGGCTATCGCGTCGGCCCGCTTATCGAGACGCTGCGACATATCCTGGGCACCGACAAGACCTGGAACGTTGTTGTCGTGGGGGCAGGGAACCTGGGCAGAGCCTTACTGCGGTATAAAGGCTTTGCAAAAAAGGGCTTCAGGCTCGTGGCGGCGTTCGACATCGCCGAGGCCAAGGTCTCCGTGCGCGTCGGCCGCATCCGAGTCTATCGGCTGAAGGATTTGGATCGCATCGTCCGTAAGTACGCCGTCAAACTCGCCATAGTCACCGTACCCGCCGAAGCCGGCCAGTCGGTAACCGACATCCTTTGTGCAGCGGGGGTGATGGGCATCCTCAATTTCGCCCCGACAATGCTGGACATACCCGATGGCGTGGCCGTCGCGCCGGTTGACCTGGCCGCCCAACTGGAACAGCTCAGCTTTCAGGTCGCCGGCGCAAAAGTAAAGGGCTGATCCATCGGTGTTCAAACCGATCCGAAAGGACAAGAACATGCCCAAGCGGAAATTGCGCATCGGGATGATCGGAGCAGGTGGGATCAGCGAGATCCACTGCGAGGGTTGGACCAGGCTGGGCGATTGCGATCTTCTCGCCATAGCGGACACAAACCTCGCCGCCGCCCAACGCCGGGGCGAACAGTTCGGAATCGACGCGGTCGTCCCCAGCCCGAAGCGCCTAATCGGCCGCAAGG
>DAOVQV010000253.1 GCA_030628445.1 Phycisphaerae bacterium
ACATCGGTGAATGGATTCAGATTCGCGACCGCACGGGCGAACCCGTCGACAAGACCGTCGCACTTCCCGTCAAGGACCCGATGCACATCTGGCGGAATCTGATCTTGCTGATCCATCTGCTGAGAGAAATCGCCCGGTAAGCAGTAACCTACTGCCCAGCGGAACTAACCCCCCGGCGGCCCGAAGTCTTCGATCGCCTTGATGATCGGCGGGTAGCTTACCTTCCATCGCCCCATCGGCGGGTTCTCCGATATCTGGATTTGCAGCCGGCCGGTGTGCCCGGCCGCTTCAAGGATCTGCATCGCCCGCTGGTATATCTTGGCGGGCGCCGACAGGTGCACCGAAGAGGGGAAGTTGACCAACAGCCGCATCTGGGGCCACATCCGGACGGCCTCGGCGACGGGCGTGTCGTTGTCCGGCGGCGGGGTGTACGAGTCGAGCATTCCCAGGGCTGACCCGCCGATCGCCTCCCACAGGCCCTTCAGGTCCCCGTCGGCGTGGACACAGACCGGGATGTCCACTCCCCGCTCGGAAAGCTTATCCGCCAGCTCGTTGTAGAACGGTACGCAATACTTCTGGAAATGCGCCAGGCCGATGATAGGCGCGGTGAGGTTGTCGGCGAAGTTGAGGTACGGGATGGGCGCCTCGGCGGCGGCCTCGACGGCGATGTCGATGACCCGCGAGCACTCGCGACTCAGCAGGTCGAGCACCTCCCCCAGCAGGTCGGGGTAATCGACCATGTGGAAGCAGACATCTTCCAGCCGTCCCCAGTAGATCCAGAGCGTCTGAAACGGCGTCTGAAGGACGCGCGTATGCGGAATACCGTCATCGCCGAGCTGCTGCCAGTTCGTGCGGAACTGGCTCAAGTCCTTCACCGGCGTGCGGTCCTGCAGGTAAGTGCGGACAATCTCCCAATCCTTGGGGTCCTTGACGTAGTGCGAGGCGATCATCGCAACGCCCAGTTGAGGCTGGCGGAAGTGCTCCTGGTAAAGGCTCCCGGCCGGTGTGTGCAGCGTGTCGCGCCACCCGGTCATTCCGTCGCGTTCGATGTCGGTCCGGTGGAAGTGGCAGGAGGGATGCTCCCAGCGGACCAGCTCGGTATGCCTCAGCACCCCCAGGTTCTCGCGGCCGACAACGTCCCATATTCCCTGCACGGGACAGCGGCAGACGTTCTCATACTGGGCGAACGGAACGCGGTCGAGCGGGCGGCCCTGCACGACCGCAAGCATCCGCCGGCGCATTGTCATTGAGGGCATGGGGACTCCGTTTCGCGGCGTTCGCGACTGTGCGGGGACGCGGCGCGCCGCCTGGCTAGATCGCCTTGGCGCAGGCGACTGTATTCTTCAGGAGCATCGCCACGGTGACGGGCCCGACGCCGCCGGGAACGGGCGTAATGGCGGATACCTTCTCGAGGGCGGCCTCGTAGTCCACGTCCCCGACGGTGATCATGGCGTTCTTTCCCTTCTCGTTCTTAAGCGGCTCGCCGGTCTCGTCGAAGCCTTTCGGGATGCGGTTGATCGCGACGTCGATGACGATAGCGCCATCGCGCAACATATCCGCCTGGATCAGGGGCGACAGGTCGGGCGGGGAGACTTCCTCGCCGGCCTTGCGCCGGCGATTGTACCCCAACCATCGCGCCTGCGAGACGCCCGCGGCGACGAACAAGATCTCCGCCCGCTTCGTGTGGGCGGCGAGGTTCTTGGTCGCCACGTGGCAGACGGTCACGGTCGGGGAGGCGTCGAGGCTTTGCAGCAGCAGCATGGCGATGGGCTTTCCGACGATCTCGCTGTGCCCGACGACGACCGCTTCCTTCCCGGAAAGGTCCGGGCAGGTTTGCGTCAGAAGCTCCACGGCCGCCAGCGGTGTGCACGGCGCGACGATCCCCCCGCCGTAAAACAACCTGCCCATGTTCGCCGGGCCCATCCCCTCGACGTCCTTGGACGGCGCTATGTGCACCTGCACCGCGCGGGCGTCGATCTGGGGGGGCAGGGGCATCTGCAAGATCATACCCGTGACCTTCTCGTCGGCGTTGAGCTGCTGGATCTTGGCGATCAGCTCATCCTGGGAGGCCTCATCCGGCAGCTCGATGAGCTCATACTCGATCCCCCCCGAGTCGCAATTGCTCGCCTGCATCTTGATATACATCCTGGAGGCGGGATTCTCGCCGACCTGGACGGCCGCGAGGCGCGGCGTCTTACCTGCTTTGGACAACTCGGCGACCTCCGCGGCGACCTCCTGCTTGATTTTATTGGCTACTGACTTTCCGTCGATGATCTTCGCTGACATTGCTTGCTCCCATTGGCTGGATTACCGGTTCATGTGAACCGGCCAATATACTGACTGCGCGTCGCAAAACCAACGCCAATCCCAATCGATCCGCGCAGGGGTCGCGCGGCGAGGCTTGGCGGCGGACGGGAGATACTACGAGCGTTTTTCGATGAATTCAACGGCCAGGCCCCGCAGCTGACCTACCGGTTCGGCTCGGACCACGCGGCAAGTATATTGCACGGTCCTGGTCCTGCGGGTTTTCGAGCCGGGCTTGGTGAAGTCCGGAAGGCGCAGCTCGAGCAACAATTCGCCGGATTTAGGGAGGCCGTCGACGCAATCAGCAATCAGGTAGACACCGCGTTGAGAGATGTTCGCAGTCCGCCCACGACCCAGGATCCGCCGGCGTTTCGTCATCAGCACTACCGGGTAGGCCCTGGAGGTACGCGCACCGAAGCGCCGCTCAGCTTTATGCGACGTCATGGCGAATCATCCCTATGATCGAACAAGGCGGCCGCTAATACAGCTACGGGATTTGATTCGACAAGGTCCGTGTGCAGGTTGAGTTACTCGATGAAGCTTTTTGCAAATAGTCAGCAGAATCACTCGCCCACCGCCAAACCTCCTGCGCCGGTTCGCCATCTTCCGGAATCCCCGCCCCAGGCGCGATATCCGACACAAGCTGACAGCAAGATTAAGCTGCTCATCCTCCCCGCGATGAAGCACTCGCCCCGACGAACCCGCTGGTTGGAGCAATTAACGCTAATCTGTAGCGTTTCCCCTCGGGGCAGCGTCGCGTAGCGGCGTCTGCCTGCATCGATCCCGACGGGACCTGCTTCGCTG
>DAOVQV010000229.1 GCA_030628445.1 Phycisphaerae bacterium
GCAAATGCTACAACCCCGACCGTCCAAACCCCTATTGTTGATATCCGAAGGATACTGTTTGAAATCGTCCGGCTTGGAGGCAACAATACGCGGTCCAACGTGTAAGGGTTAGGCCTTTTCGGTAAGGAGTTTGTAATGGCAAAAGCAAAACGATACCACGTAAAGGACCTGCGCCTGGCGTCCGAAGGTAAGCGCAGGATTCTGTGGGCGGACAACGACATGCCGGTCCTGGCACAGATACGTCGCCAGTTCGCCAAGCAAAAACCACTCGCCGGAAACCGTATGAGCGCCTGCCTGCACATCACGGCCGAGACGGCGAACCTGGCCCGGACATTAAAGGCCGGCGGCGCCGATCTGGTGCTGTGCGCGTCCAATCCGCTGTCAACGCAGGACGACGTAGCCGCCAGCCTGGCCAAGGATTTCGGAATCAAGGTCTACTCCATCAAGGGCGAGGACCGCAAGACCTACTACGCCCACATAGCATCCGCCTGCAAGCACCGCCCGTCGGTGACGATGGACGACGGGGCGGACCTGGTCAACGCGCTTCACACGGACCTCGCCAGGTACGCCTCCGGCGTAATCGCCTCGATGGAAGAGACGACTACCGGCGTTATCCGCCTGCGGGCCATGGACGCCGCCGGCGTGTTGAAGTTCCCGGTCATAGCCGTCAACGACGCCGCCACCAAGCACCTGTTCGACAATCGCTACGGGACAGGCCAGAGCACGATAGACGGGATCATACGCGCCACCGACATCCTGCTGGCCGGGAAGAACGTGGTGGTGATCGGGTACGGCTGGTGCGGACGGGGGGTCTCGACGCGCGCCCGCGGCGCCGGGGCGAACGTTATCATCTGCGAGGTCAATCCCATCCGCGCACTGGAAGCGGTGATGGACGGGTTCCGCGTAATGCCCACCCGCCAAGCCGCCAGGATCGGCGACCTATTCGTCACCGTAACCGGGGATATACACATCCTCGATACCGACCACTTCAAGCTTATGAAAGACGGCGCCATCGTCTGCAACAGCGGGCACTTCAACGTCGAGCTGAACTTACCGGCCCTTAAGAAGTTATCCAAGAAGGTCAACCGCGGCGTGCGGAACATGGTCGACGAATATGTTCTTCGCAACGGCCGGCGGATATTCGTGCTGGCCGAAGGGCGACTGGTCAACCTCGCCTGCGCGGAGGGGCATCCCGCCAGCGTCATGGATATGTCCTTTGCGACCCAGGCGCTGACGACCGAATACGTGATAAAGAACGCCGGGAAGCTGACCCCCAACGTCCACGACGTGCCCGCCCGGATCGACAACCGTGTCGCCACACTCAAGCTGAAGTCCATGGGCATCAAGATCGACCGGCTCACGGACGAGCAGACAGAGTACCTCTCGTCGTTCGAGATGGGAACGTAGAAGCGACCGGGCAGGTTTCAAGAGGCGCACGGGCCGCCCATGGCCCGTGGCTTAATCGTTGCGCCTGACGGCCGCCGCCGTCGCCGGCGCTAGCATCTCCGCCAGGACGATGTCTTGATCGGTGAAGGGCTGTTCACCCTTGCGGTAGAGCATGACCACGCCGATCAGCTCCCCCGCCGCCGGAATCAGCGGAATCGCCAGAACGGTCAGGCCCACCAGGTATCGCCGGATCGACGCACAAAACAGATCCGCCCGCTCGCCTGCATCAACGAGAACACACCGCGGATCCACCAGCAGCATATCGACGAACGGCCGGGCCAGCTCCTCGCAAAACCGCATCCCGTCGGGGCGCGGAACACCAAACCGACCCGAAATCCGAAGCTGGGCGTCGGCGTCGCAGACCATCGCCGCACCGAACAGAGGACCCGAAAGGCCCACGAACAGGCGGAAAAGCTTCTCGAACACCTCGTCGTCATCTCTGGAGCCAATGACATGAGATTGATATTCGATCAGCATCTTTTGAAGGTCCATCTGGCCGCTGAGCGACTGGTGAGCAGCCGTCAGGTCGGAAAGAATGGAATCAAGCTGGCGGTTGATTACCTTGCGCTGGATGTTTGTGTGCCTCGCCAGGCGACGAAGCTGTCGCGTCCTTCTGTGGAATCGCTTGGTGTCCTCCTGGCGGGACAGCTCCTGGGCTACGGTCTCCTTGAGCCTCACGAGGTCCAAGGGCTTGGTCATAAGTTCGACCGGTCGCCTGCGGGATGCTTCCGTCAGCGTTGCGGCGTCGCCGTATCCGGTGATGATAATGGCCGGTAGCTCGCCGACCACGTCGCGGAGATCATCGATCATCTCCAGGCCGGTGCAGTCGCCCAGGCGAATGTCGGCGACCAGGATGTCCGGGCGGTGTCTCCGGGCCAGGTCAATTGCTTCGGCGCCGCTGGCGGCTGCGTGAATCTCAAGACCCGCGTCAGCAAGTGCATCAACCAGTAATTCGCGCACGTGGCGTTCATCATCCACGACCAGAACGTTTGAAGGCTCACTGCTGGACATCTTCACACTCCGCCGCCTCGGTTGGGCGCCGCCGGAAGCCGAATGGCGACCGTCGTGCCCGCCGCCGCTGCACTATCGATCCACATGGTCCCACCGTTTTTCTCGACATACCGCCTCGCCCTGGGCAGGCCCAGCCCACGACGCCTCCCCGCCTGCTGCGACGAATAGAACGGCGTGAAGGCATGGGCCAGCATCTCGGTGTCCATTCCCGGCCCGTTATCCGCCACGGTCAGGACAACGGCGCGGCCCCCTTCATCAGCCGCCTGTCGGCGGAGATCGCTGCGTTGGACAGCAGCTCGCCAAGCACCTTGCGAATCTGCGCCCTATCCGCCCAAACGTGCGGTATTTGCCCGCCTGCTTGTATATCGACTTTTGCGGAGGCGGCTTGAGCGTGATCCGAGTCGGAAAACACTTTCGCCGCTTCTGCCAGAAGCTCACCCGGGTCTATTTCGTCCGGTACGGGCTCGGGCGGATTGGCGAAATCCATCAGCTCGGAGACGATATCGCTGGCCCGTTGGGACTGCTGGGCTATGAGAGACCAAACCTTCCGCTCTTCGCCGTCCGTCGCCTTTTGCGCCATCATCTGCGCCCGGCCCGAAACAACGGCCAGCGGATTGTTCAGCTCGTGTGCGGCGCCGGCGGCTATCTGACCCACCGACTCGCGGGTCATCTCGGCGGCCAGCGCCTGTTGGGCCTCGCTGAGCCTCTGGGAGGCACCGGCCAGTTGCTCCGAGAGCCCCACGGCCTTGCAGCGGTCCTGGACAATCGCCAACGTCGTCGCCAAGATCCCGGCGAGATCCTCACCGACACGGTTGATCCGCCCCGATGTCCCTGCTGTGACGCCTCCACCCGGATAGAACAACCCGCCCACCCATCGGCCCTGGCCCGTCAGTTGCTGGTGAGCGTAGTTGCTCAGGTTCGCCCAATCGCCAAGGGCCGCCTCGTCTGCAAAGA
>DAOVQV010000011.1 GCA_030628445.1 Phycisphaerae bacterium
ACTGCCGGTGCGGCCAGTAGGTGAACATTGCAAATAGGTCCGTCTAACAGTCGCCAAAGCTGGTTCCAATGGCCTTTGCTGCACGAATCATGCGGTCATCCGGCGGGACGGTGCGAATCTTCCCCGCCACCTGCGAAATCTCGATGGACCCGGTATGTCCATTCTGTATAACAGCTAGCCGGTTAAAGCGGCCGGCTTCCAGCAACTCGTATGCATGATACCCGAATCTCGTAGCCAGGAGGCGATCGGAAGGTGTTGGCGTCCCACCGCGCTGGATGTGGCCCAAGACAATAGCGCGGCTTTCAATTCCACTGATTTCGCCCACCTTATCTGCAACGAACTTACCGACCCCGCCGAGGCGGATCGGATCGGGCGATGTCTCGTCAATACTATCGACGAACTGCTCGCCGCCCTTGGGAGCTGCGCCTTCAGCGACCGCTATAATCGTAAACCGCTTGCCAAAGCGGCTCCGCTGCGTGCACTTCTCAGCGACCACGTTGATATCGAACGGAATCTCAGGTATCAGGATTACGTCGGCGCCGGAGGCTATCCCGGCGTTGAGTGCGATCCACCCGGCGTACCGGCCCATCAGCTCGACGACCATGACACGATGGTGGCTGGAGGCGGTGGTGTGGATTCTATCCAGCGCCTCGGCGGCCGTCGAGACGGCCGTGTTGTGCCCGAACGTGATCTCCGTGCCATAAAGGTCGTTGTCGATGGTCTTGGGCACGCCGACGATCTTCAGGCCACGGGCGATCAGATCGGCCGCACCGCTCATCGTCCCGTCGCCGCCAATTACGACAAGGGCGTCCAGTTCCCCCTGGCGGCAGTGCTCGATGACCTGGTCGCGCACGTCCTTTTGCACCCACTTGTCGCCCTGGCGGACGGCGTAGGCGGCGGGGTCGGCTTTGTTGCAGGCGCCCAAGATCGTCCCGCCCCGCGTCAGGATGTCGCTCACATCGGTATTGCTCAGCGGTCTGAAGCGGTTCTCGATCAGTCCGAGATACCCGTCCTCAATCCCCACCACTTCCAGACCGCCGTTCATCGCCGACTTTGTGACGGCCCGAATCACCGCATTTAGCCCCGGGCAATCCTCCCACCGGTCAAGATACCTATGCGTTTTAATCCCTTCACCATAACCAGTATCCTTTATTACGGCAGGAGTTACACACATTCTCGTCCGGCTGCGCACAACGGGGGGCCGCCTCGCGGGATAAGTCCGCAACCGTGTGTTTATATCGTCGAAATCTTTGGCTAAAAGACACGAAAATCAATACAATTTGCGGTGCCACATATCCGATAGATTAAGATGGGGCGGGTGCCGAGGTATCTGTATGCAAATCACACCCGATACGGAACGCAGAAAACACCAACGCCATCCAATGGCGACGAGCGTGGAGTTTTTCCACGGCCCGACGCGGCGCAGCTTTCCGGGCCGAAGCGTGGACCTGTCCACCGGGGGAATGTTGATGTCCGTCCCGGCGTCCACGCCCGTCCAACCGGGCCAGGCCATCCAGGTGTCCGTAGGCAGCGTGAACCGCCCCGAATTTTCCGGCCTGAACGAGAAACCGCTCGATGCCACTATCGTCCGCGTCGACCGCCAGCCGTTACTTTCGAAGGGACAGATCGCGGTGGGCGTGCGATTCGCCGCCCTTTCCTAGTGAGAGCCTTGCTGCTCGTAATATCCCAGAAGGTCGCCCTCCGCTTCCCAAAGTTCCTCGAACATCTCTCTGGCTTCGCCCAGTGAACAGGCCGCACTCGTGATCGGATCCAGGGCCACGGCGTGGAAGGCCGATTCCCTGTCACGCTCGAGGATCGCCTTGACGGTCAATTCCTGGACAGCGATGTTCGAACGGCACAGGGCGGCACACTGCGGAGGTAAGTCGCCAACATAACACGGGTGGACGCCGTCGCCGTCGGCCATAACCGGCACCTCCACACAGCACCCCGGCGGTAGATTCGTAACCAGACCGTGATTAGTCACGTTCCCGTGGAAGCGGAACGGAGCACCCGTGACGACCGCTTCCATGATCCCGGAAGCATACTCGTGCGAGCGGATCAGCTCGATGCTGTCGGCGTCGGCGACCTTGATGCCCATGTCTTCGAACCAGGCTGCACGCTTGCCCTTGATTCCCTTAATCCTGTCGTGGTAGGCGGCGAGTAAGTCCTTCTCCTTACGGAAATAGGGCACGTATTCGGACATGTGGCAGCTCGATTCGGTGGAGAAATAACCGAAGGCCTTCAGCAGCTCGAAGCGAAGGGGATCCCGGTTGTAGATCTCGGGGTCGGCCATTGCTTTGAGCAACAGTGGATACGCGTCCTTTTTATTGTGCGTAAATTTGACGAACCAGGCCATGTGATTTATACCGGCCACCCAGAAACCCACCTCTTCGTACGGGACGCCGATCATCCGGGCCATGTGCTTCGACGTGCCCTGGACGCCGTGGCACAGACCGACAACCGGCACATCGGCCGACGACGCCAAGACCCAGCTTAGAATGGCCATCGGGTTGGTGTAGTTCAGGATAATGGCGTTGGGGGAAAGCTCGTTGATATCGCGGACCATATCGAGCATCACCGGCCCGGTCCGCAGGCCTCGAAAGATACCGCCGGGGCTGACCGTATCCCCGACCGTTTGGTCGACACCGTACTTGGCGGGGATGGCGATTTCCGACTCGTACGGCTCGTCGTAATATGCCGGCCCGCCGACGGATATGGATATAACCACGAAATCCGCATCGGGAAGGAACTGGCGCCGATCATGCCCGGCCAGGACCTTGGCGGGTAGCTTGTGATGGTCTATCGCCCGCTGGACGAACGTGTGGACGAGGCCCAGACGCTCCTGGGAGATGTCGCATAGGCAAATCGTCGCGTCCTGGGTCGGTGCACGAGAGAGAATGTCGATGGAGACCCTACTGCCAAAGGCGCTGCCGGCACCGATGATGACAACCTTCATTTTCGTTTCCTTCCTTACAATCAGACCAGCACGTTGGGATTAGAACCCGATTTGTCCCTATCTCACGTTTACCGGTCTGGCCTCAGATGGAACTGCTCATCAGGGGGTGTCACGGTTGTCGAAACCACCCGGGGCCCATCGTCGCCCGGGAACACCGCACTGATCCGAACGGGATAATCCCACTTCGTGACCACCTTTCCTCGAATGGACCCCTTGTCCACTTGGACCTCCGCCAGTTCGCACCCACCGCCCGACAGGTGCAGATCGGTGCCCACGATCAGCGGATCGCCCTCCCAGGCGGCGATCCGCAGAACCCGCGTACCATGGGCGGGTATCTCCAGCTCGATGGGGTCTTCGAGGGACTTGATCCCCAAGAACTGCTGGGTGCGGAACTCAAGGACGGCGTATTGCCGGTCGGGAGGGAGGGAAATCTCGCTCAGCGTCAGTGTGCGGGTGACAGGCTCGGCGTCCCAGTTCGACACCGACAGCGTACGCCACTTACCCAAGGAATCGCAACGTGGCACGATCTCAGTAAGGCCAAGGGTGGGGCAGTTCCGACGATCCATATCCAGGATACGCGCCGGGGGGGCGAAGGCGGGAATCATATGGCGCAGCAGCGCGCGGCGGTCTTCGGGCAGCTCAGCCAGCCGCTCGGTAATGTCAGTGTACCCGCCGACCAGGTACTGGCGCACCACCAGCGTGAACGCCTCGGCGTCTGTGAACTTCCCGTCGGAAAGGTGATTGTGCTTGGCCGCGGCGTGAATGCGGAACGGGTCTTGGCGGCGGCGAATCATCAGGGAGTCCGGATCGGTGTGGATCAGGCGACTCATGTAGTTGCGCACCAAGGCCTGCTTGATCTGAACGAGTGTCCCGCCGCGCCGGTTTCCGGAGTAGTGCTCCCAAGCGCCCAGCGAGTCGGCGCCGAGTCGTATCGAGTCGGCTAGGGCGACGTTCCCGGAGCCCATCAGGCCGCCGCAGGCCTGGAAATACGAGTCCGGCCCGATCGATTCGCGAATCAGCTGAAGCCCGATCCGATAGGCTTCGGCCCGGTTGACGTGTGGGTCGTGGAAGCAAATATCATCCACCAGTATCGCCCGGACGAAGTCCATCTTGTGATACGTATATCCCCAGCTTTCCAGCCGGCCGAGGTACTCCCCTAAGTACTCGCGACTGAATGGATGGGTCGTGTCGAGGATGCAGCAGTCTGTCTCCACGTACCCGAAGGTGGCAGGTTCACCACTTCCCTTGCGGGCGATAAGCTCCGGATGCTCGTTGACCATGCGCGACTTGGGCATCAGCGTAAACGGCGCCGTCCATATACCTGGGATCAAACCGGCGGCGCGGATCTTATCGGCGGCTTCGGCCATCCCACCGGGCCACTTATCGTTGGCGTTCCAGTCGCCGAACGCGTCTATCCAGCCATTGTCGATGATAAACACGTCCAGCGGCATGGGCCGATCCTTGAGAATCTTGAGATTCTCGTCCAGGTCCTCCGGGAGGAACTCCCGGCCGTAAAAATACCAGCTGCAGAAGATATTCAGCTTCTCCTTCAACGGGCTCACGTTCAAATGCCTCTCCTGAAGCTCGACGAAGCGATCCAGAACCTCCGCTTCGTTTCGGCCCTGGTAGATCATGATCCAGTGCGTATCGCGCTGCTGTCCCGGATCGAGGGCGACGCCGTCGAACTCGCAGAAGACGCCAAACTCCTTCATCGCTGCGTTGTCGTCCGTGGGAACCAAGTAAAAGGAAGTCAAATGCATCTGCTCGCCCAGAACACAAAGGAACAGGCCCGGTTCCTCCGGGCGCTTGTCGTTCTTGACGAACGTCGCTGGTTCGGCGTAGATGGTTCGCAGGTTGAGCTTCGAGTCCAGGTCGCCTTGGACTCCCATCCCGGCCGTGATGTCTGCGGAGTTGAAGGCCGCGTCCTTGTAATCGACGTCCACGCGCGAAGGCCGGAAGACGCCGGGAACGTCCGACTTGTGCCGGCTGAGCCTCAGTACCCGCCAAGTAGCCATCGTCCCGCCGGCGACCTTGAAGTTCGCATCGCCCTGGACGCGCAGCGGCGCCAATGTGTGCAGTCGGATCCGCTGGGGACCCGTGTTCCGGACCGCCATCCGCACCCCGATGTATTGCCCATCGGCGCCGATGAAAAACTCCCGCGTCACCGCAAGCTGATCGCCTTGGCTCATTTCCCGGATTACCTTCCCCCAGATCCCGGCGATCTCCAGCTGGTCGGTCTCGCTGTCAGCAAAACCCAGCGGCCCGGTCTGACCGTCGGTCAGGCGAGGCGGTAGGGTCTGCCCGGCCAGTACAACCTGCGAATTGAAAATCCTGAACGATGCCCCCCGCCTCTCCAGCTTCATCGGCTCGTAACTCATTGACGAACTCCCTTACACTTGGGTTATGCACAGGCGAACAGCGCCGGGCAAGCTGCGGTCATGCTTGCTGGCGCCGTTAAAGTGCCAGTCCTCTTTGGGATTGCAGACGACAAAGATCACCGGATTGGTCGCAATTCTACCGGATGGGGGAGAGAATCCGGACAAAAATCGCAGGTGCTGCACTTGGAAAGCGGTCTGAGGCTCACAACCTAATACCGCACCTTGACCTTACCAAAGATGGTGAAGTCCAATTCGTTGAGGATCAGGGCCCGCTGATCCCGCGTTGCAGCATAGTGCCTGAGCATGCATTCGGCGGACGGGGTGATGTTCCCCTCCCAGGTCTTGGACCAATACTTGATCGTAACCGCCTTGGTAAGGTCGAACATCCCGTCCGTAACGTACATCCTCAGGCCACGAATGGCGTAGGCGCGGATCCTGCAAGTGTT
This sequence comes from Phycisphaerae bacterium, assembly GCA_030628445.1. Lineage (GTDB taxonomy): Bacteria > Planctomycetota > Phycisphaerae > SM23-33 > SM23-33 > DAOVQV01. The sequence goes on from DAOVQV010000011.1 coordinate 5,781, forward strand.
CTGGCCCTCCCGAAGCGACCCCCAGAACTTGAACAGGTGCTTGGCGATATATTTTCTCTTGGCCTTCATCCCGGCTTCCTTGGTCAGCATCTGGCCGCGAGGAAGCATGACGGTGACGGGTTTGGTGAAGTCTAACGGCTCGTGTGCCAGATCGAAGGCCTCCAGGTAATAGCTCCGCATGTGATGAGGCAGATGGAAGAAGTGCGCGAACTTCTCGGGCCGGGCCTGGCGCTTGTAGGATCGCAGGAAATCGACGAACTCATCGCCGGGCGGTATGCACCCATCCGCCGTCTGGCCCAGGACCTCGCTGCCCTTAAAGTGTGGATTCCCCAGCTTCTTCAGACGCGCCGCAGCCTTGCGACAAAGCACTCCTGCGTGGATCACATCCCCACTCGTCTCCGGCGGACTGAGCCACAGCGCCCACACGGGTAAGTTCGAGAGGTTCTCCATGTACATATCGCAGGTATACGTGGCGGACTCGAAACACGGCAGGCCGCCCATGGCGACGACGGCGGCGAACAGACGCGGATGCATCGTCGCCAGATTCCAACAACAATGCCCGCCGTACCCATCCCCGGTCAGGTAAATGCGGTCGTCGTCTATGTTCAAGTTCATCCTCGCCCACCGAAGGGGTTCCAGGAAGGCCCGCACTTGATAGTCCTTCCCGGCGAAATTCCGCATCCCGCCAACGGTCGGCGCGACGATTACGTATTGCTCAACTCCCTCGCCGAGCAACGTTTCGACCAGGTCGCCTATCGTCTGCCCGTCACCGTCTGCCCCGTGGACAGCCACGATCAACGGCCAAGGTTTTTCGGTGGTGTAAGCCCCCGGGACGCGGACGCTGAACATGACGTCAAAACGCCTTCCCCCGCTTGCAGCGCTGAGATGATGCTCGCCCCAGCCCGCAGAGAACTGCTTGTAGGCGACATCGGCGGAAATTAAGGATCGAAGCTTGCCCACATCGTCGCCGATGGCTGAAAGAACGGCATTGATATGTTTGGTATCCTTCGCCGGGTCGGACCTGGCGAAAAGCTCTCCCCAGGCCCGCTGAGCTTCGGATTCAGCTCCAGCGAAGCTCCCCGCACAGAGCAGAACCACTAGAAATGACCAGGCCCGCCTCATGTGCTCATTATAGGTAAATCGCCGAGAGGGGTTTCGAGAAAGTGCGCCTTGGACAAACCGCCAAGTGCTTCAGGTAAGTAGCTGCTGGATAACTTCGGATCTCCCGGGGGATCCAGCAACGGATCAGCCCTCCTGCTGGGGGCCGATCAACTCACGGAAGGCGTCTGTCAGTCTCCTGGTGACAGGGCCGACCTCCCCGTCGCCAATGACCTGCCCGTCAACCTTGGTCACAGAGATAATCTCTGCGGCCGTGCCGGTCAGAAAGCATTCATCCGCCTCGTAGAGCAAATCCGGACCGAAATCCTTCTCGACGAGGGGGATTTGAAGCTTCCGGGCCAGGTCGAGAACAACCTTCCTCGTGATTCCCGGTAAGATTCCCGCCGAGGTCGGAGGCGTGACCACCTGGGCGTCCTTGACGACGAAAAGATTATCGCCGGTGCACTCGGCGAGGTTGCCCTGCTCGTTGAGCATAATGGCCTCGGCGACTCCGGCGTCGACGGCCTCGATCTTGGCGACGATATTGTTGAGGTAGTTCATCGTCTTAGCGGCCGGGGTTAGCATTCGCGCCGAGGTGCGGATCGTCTTGGCGATGATCACGGCCATGCCACTGTCATACATCTCCCGCGGGTACAGCGCTATGTCATCGACAATGATGAAGGTGTTGGGGTTGGGGCACTTGAACGGGTTGAGCCCCAGCGTGCCCTCCCCGCGCGTCACCAGAAGACGGATGTAGGCGTCCTTCCGCCCGTTCGCCCGAAGCGTCTCGCCGATCGCGTCGATCAATTCCTGCTTTGTATATGGAATCGCCAGGCGAATCGCCCTCGCCGAGTCGAACAGCCGATCGATATGCGCCTGGGCCTGAAAGAGCTTACCGCTGTACGCACGAATACCCTCGAAAACACCGTCTCCGTACAGCAGGCCGTGGTCGAACACGGTCACCTTGGCGTTCTTTTTCTCGACGAGCTTCCCGTTCAACCAGACCTTCATGACAGACTCCCGATCTGACGCCGCCCACAGTGGGTATCATATGCCTATCGAATGACTTCGGCAATATGCGGCGGGAGGTTCAACAGCCCGCCTGAAGCTTTTGGGCCAGGTTACTTGCCCCTCTGTTTCTTGGCCCAGCGGGCCTTGAGCCGCTTCATCTCGCCCGTCAGCTTGACCTTCTGCGGGGTGATTTGGTTTTTCTTGTCGTACAGCCAGTTACCCTGATTGTCGCGCAGGACGGGCAGCCGCTTTGCAACCGCGGGCGGCTTGGCCACCCGTGTCGGCTTGGCCGCGTACCAATAAGCCACGGATGACATCTCGTTGGCCAGATGATTCCCGTGCCCGTGCTCGATGGTAACCTTGATGTCCTTGTTGAAACGCACGGGGTTTTCGATGTGGTGCACGTAGCTGGTCTGATATCCGCCCGTGTTGTTTTCGAAGATGCTCGATCCGTTCCGCATGAAGGCGTTGTCCTGCATACCCCATGCCTGGTTGAGGTAATCCTCGCTTCCCGTACCGTGCAGATCGGGCGGCCACTTGTACCCGTCCACCCAGATCATGTCGTCGCCCTCGCCCCACCATGTGCCCTGGAAGTTGGTAACCGACAGATTGCACCCGATGTAATGCCCCCGCCCCTTGGTCTCGAGAATCACATAGTTGTTCTCCCAGGGAAGCCGCTTGGTGTTGGGCAAGTTGCTGGCTTCGGGCCGGTTGACTCTGATTTCATGTCCCCACCCGCCGAAGGGATTCGCCCGGCGAAACTCCGCGTGGAAGTACCCTGTGTTCTTGTGAGGTGCTTCGTCAAGCGTCTCATAGTCGACGTAGAAGTACTCGCTGTGGACCTCATCCGATTCGTTGATCAGCTCGATCACGCATCGTTTTCGGAACGGCATGAGGGCATAACAGTTCAGCGCACAATGCTTGTTGAATTGATTCGGCCATTTCGTCGAGGCAGTGAACAGCAGCGACTGGTACGTATTGACGATCCCGTGCCCCAAGCCAAAGAAGTCTCCCAGCGGAACCAGCACACTGGGAAACTTCGCATCGTCGTAAGTGATCTTCAGCAGACATTCTCTGTAGCGGCCCTTCTGTGTCATCCAGATGTGGGTGACAACGCCGGGACCCTTGATGTCGGCCAGGACGGCGGACTTGCCCGCCGGAATTCGCCAGTAATCTCGGTTCCGGCCAGTCTTGTCCCAGGAGGAGCAGCGGCCGCTCTTGCGATTTCGTATTCTTGTCAGTTCGTTCAGCATAACCGCCCACCTTTCATGAAAACCTGAAGCGTATCCGCGTAGGTGCCCGGCGTACCCACATCATAGGCCCGCCCGTCGATCCGCATGAGGTAGTACTTACCCGACCTCCGCTCAAGCAGCATCGATTGTGCATCGGCCAGACCGACTTCCTCGCCCGCCGGTCTGTCCTGGCGTCTAAGCTCGGTAAGGCAATTCAGAATCTCGGTCCCGAAGATATAGATACCGCAGTGCCCAAGGTATCTCCTATCGGCCAGGCCCTCGGTTCTCAGTCGGGTCCCGGCCGTCGCCGCGTCGGGCTTCTCGACGAAGTCGGTGCACTTATAGACGCGATCTGCGATCGGTTCGCCGCGGGCGACGCCGACGCGGGAAAGCTCCTCCGGACCGACCTCATACATCCCGACCATCGCCACGCCGCCGTGCCGCTCGTACGCCCCGGTAACCTGCGCGACACACGGTTCGGCCCCGCCCGAGGCAAGACGGACATGATCGCCCAGCAGAAGCAAGAATGCTTCGCGGCCAAGGAAATCCGCGCCACAAAGAACGGCGTCGCCAAACCCAAGCGGGCGATCTTGAACGATAAACTCGATGTGTGCGGGCAAATCCGCGTCACCGGCCTGGCGGGCAGCGTCGAAGTATTCTTGGAACGTCTCGGCCTGGCCCGACGAGACGACAAGACACACCTTCTGGACCCCGCCCGCTGCCGCCTCGGCGCAGATCCAGTGCACCACCGGCCGGACGCGACCGGTCTTATCGGCCAGCGGCAAGAGTGCTTTGGGCACGACCTGGGTGATCGGATACAGCCGCGTGCCCAAACCCGCTACCGGTATCAACGCCTTCGATATCATTCCGCAGATCCGTTTTGAGACGGTCAACATAATGCAGAACCAGCTGCAAGACAATAAGTTGTCCGCCCGGGGCGGCGACAGTAGAATCTGGTAAGGTGAGCGCTGTATGGCCCAAGAGCGTCGAACCATCTGGTACTCGGGCACGGTTCAAGGGGTGGGTTTTAGATACACCGCTTCCCGCGTCGCCACACGCTATGATGTAACCGGCCGCATCAGGAACCTTCGGGACGGCCGGGTGGAATGCATCGTCGAGGGTCCCATCGAGCAGATTGAAGCGTTCCTGGAAGACCTGGGCGAGCAGATGAGCGGGTACATACGCAACGTGCAGCAGGAAACTACCTCATATACAGGCACATACCGTGAGTTTACCTTCAGCCTCTAGGAACGAGCCCAATACCCACGGCGCTGCCGGGAAGCATACCGCCGCAGCCGACGAGCCGTCTACCCGGGTGCTCCTAAGCGGGGAAGGTATCACAATAGCTTCGATCACCGCCAATGCCGCCCTCGCCCTGGCAAAGATAACCGCCGGGCTCACATGTTCCAGCCAGACAATTCTCGCCGACGGGCTGCATAGCAGCTCGGATCTTGTTACCGACGCGGCCGTGTTGGCGGGGCTGCGCGTATCGAAAAAGCCCGCCGACGTGTCCCACCCCTACGGACACCGCCGGGTGGGAACGCTTGTGGCGATGCTCATCGGAGCGTTTTTGCTGGTTGCGGCCGCGTCCATCGTCACCGGCGCGATGAAGACACTGCGAGATCCCACGGACCGGATGAGTCCTACCTTCCCGTTTTGGTTGGCGGTGGCCTCGGTGCCCGTCAAGGAACTGCTGTTTCAGCTGACGCGGTGGGTAGGCCGCAGGACATCTAATCTTTCGCTCCTGGCGAATGCGTGGCACCATCGCACGGATGCCTTCACCTCCATCGCCGCGGCAGCGGGGCTGGGAGGGGTGCTGATCGGCGGCGCGGATTGGTTCTTCCTCGATGCGCTGACGGCCGTCCTGCTGGCCGCGTTCCTCGTCGTGGTGGCCGTCAGGATCATAAGTTCATCCGCCTCAGAACTGATCGACAAAGCGCCGGACGAAAAAACCTTGGAACGTATCAAATCCGCCGTCTCGAAGACCGATGGCGTGCGGAGCTATCACGCCTTTCGCGCCCGCAACGTGGGCGGAAAGATCGCCGCGGACATCCACATTCAGGTCGATCCGGACCTGACGGTACAGACGGGGCATGACATCGCCACCGAGGTCAGACGGAAGGTTATGGAAGCAAACCCCCACGTCATCGAAGTCATCGTCCACGTCGAACCGGCCGAAGACTCGTAAGACGCCAAATCCCGGCGCCAACTACCGTCGGTACCGGCGACGCGGACACAGCCCTCTGTTGTAGGGGACATCGGCTTGTGCGATCCAGCGGACAAAGTCGCGGAACTTACCGGCCGCCACACCCCAATCGTCGCAGGCGTCCATCTTCTCAACCGCCTCGGTAAGTCCCAGCCCGGCTCGATAGGTGATCCGGAACGCCTCCTTGATCTGACTTCGGTCCTCGTCCGTCATATCCTCCGCCCGCCGCAGACCCACCGTGTTCAGCCCCGCTATCCGGTTGATCCCGGCAAGGATGCAGTAGGGAGGTACGTGCATGCTTGTCCCGGAATTGCCCTGGCTCATGCACAGCTCCCCCATCCGGGTGAACTGATGAACAGACACATGGGCGGACAGGATAGCTCCCCGCCCGATGTGCCCAAACCCCCCAACCGAAGCGCCGTTGGCGAGAATGACCCCATCTTCGATGATGGCGTTGTGCCCAGCGTGGGAACAGGCCATGAAATATATCCTGTCGCCAATGACGGTACACTTACCTTCGCCGGTCGCCCGTGAGATCGTGACGCCTTCACGAAAGGTATTTCCGTCGCCGATACGGACATAGCTGAGAGAGGATGGATCGAACTTGAGGTCTTGCGGATCGCCGCCAAGGGAGGTAAAAGAATCCACGTAATTGGCTTCGCCCAGCGTGGTGTATCGCCTGACGATCACGTGATTTCGCAGCGTGCAGCCCGGGCCTATTTTCACATCGGCCTCGATGAGGCAATAAGGACCGACCTCCACGTCCTCAGCAAGTTCGGCACCGGGATCGACAATCGCTGTTGGGTGAATCTTCGGCATTTGCGCTTTCCCTCAAAGGCACCACCTCGCCACGGGTCGGTATTATCCCGCCCACCCTAACCTACCGCAACCCCTCGCTTTGACGCCGGCGGCGCGGAACCGGATTTGATTGAACCCGCCGATCTTCCCGGTTAGAGTATTGTTGGGCTTTCGGGACCGCCGAACGGGCCGTTTGCAAGCTCAGATGACGGCGGCCCTGGCGGGTTTGGAGCCGCCCAAGGACATGACGCCAAGACAATGCACCGACGAACTGGGGGCTTTGCTGGCCCCCTACGCTAGGGAGGTCGAAGCTGACCTCGTGCTCTGGATGGTCGAGCCCGACACGCCACCGGAGCTCGCCGAGGCGATGGAATACTGCGTCTTGGGCGGGGGTAAGCGGCTTCGTCCGGCGTTGGTGCTTCTGTCCGCCGAGGCCGTAGGTACCCCCGCCCACGACGAACTGACCCGCCGGGCGGCCGTGGCGGTCGAGTTAGTCCACTGCTACAGCCTCGTGCACGACGATCTGCCGGCGATGGACAACGATACACTCCGTCGCGGGCGACCCACTGCACATGTCAAGTTCTCCGAGGCGATGGCGATCCTTGTCGGCGACGCGCTGCTGAGCCGCGCATTTGGCGTACTGACCGAGTGCAGCGACCACAAATCGAATCTCCTCGCCGCTGAGCTGGCCCGCGCGGCCGGGCCCGCCGGGATGATCGCAGGACAGGCCGCCGACATGGGCCTGTGCCGCATTCCCGACGGCCTGGAGGGTCTGGTTTTCACAAACACCCGCAAGACCGCAGCACTGATCCGCTCCGCCGCTAGAATGGGCGCGATCTGCGCCCAGGCCAACGAACCGCAACTGTCCGCCATCAGTGAGTATGCCCACTCGCTCGGGTTGGCGTTCCAGCTAGCCGACGATCTGCTCGACGTGGTGGGCAGCGCCGATAAGCTTGGGAAGACCCCCGGTAAGGACGCCCAGGCGGGGAAGCGAACTTACGTCGAGCAAGTCGGCCTGGACCAGGCCCGTTGCGTCGCACAGGAGCTAACGGACCAGGCCGTCGAAGCCCTCCAACCGTTCGGACCCGCGGGCGAGAAGCTCACGGAGCTCGCCGGACTCCTCACCGAAAGGAACCGTTGAACCCATGCCCGACAGCAAGATACTTCAGACTATCACCTCGCCGCACCAACTCAGACGCCTTGACGAGGCGCAACTTCAACAATTGGCCGACGAAATCCGCCAAACGATCATCCAAACCGTCTCGAAGCGAGGCGGGCACCTGGCCAGCAACCTCGGGGTCACCGAACTGACGGTCGCTCTTCACCATGTCTTCGACTTCTCCCGCGATCGGTTGCTTTGGGATGTCGGGCACCAGTGCTATCCGCACAAGCTGCTCACCGGCAGGTACGGCCGGTTCGAGACGCTTCGGCAAGCGGGAGGGATCAGCGGTTTCCCCGACCCGGCTGAGAGCTTCTACGACCTGTTCGCAACCGGCCATGCCGGAACGGCCATCTCAACGGCGGCCGGACTCGCCTGGGCCGACCAGCAGGCCGGGGCCGATACAAAAGTCGTCGCAGTCGTCGGCGACGCCAGCATCGTAAACGGTTTGGCGTTGGAGGGAATCAATAACGCGGCACTGCTGGGGCGGCAGTTCCTGATCGTTCTGAACGACAATTCCATGGCAATCGATCGCACACAGGGGGCCCTGTCGAACGTGCTCGACCGTGTCAGGACCACGCACACCTACGCCGACATAAAGGCGTCCACCGAACAACTCCTCCAGCACCTTCCGTTGGGCGACGAGATCGCCGAGGCCATTCGCCACATCAAGGAC
>DAOVQV010000351.1 GCA_030628445.1 Phycisphaerae bacterium
ATCGCCGCGCAGCCACTCGCCCAGCTCTACCCGGCTGACCTCACCGAACGGCGCGAACCTCTCGGCGACAAAGTCCATCGCCGCCGCTTCCTGACCCGGCGCCGACGGAGTCGCGATAAGATCGCACAGGAACTTCTTGGCGTCGCCCAGATGCCTCGAGGTCGCCTCGCCGACCAGTTCGGAACCAATGTTCATACGCTCGCAACTCCGCACAGTGACCTGACGGTCGTTCACACCCAGCCAGGTTTTGCGTCACATCCTACCGGCTCGGGCGTGACACGCAAGGACCGAAGCGCCAAATCAGATAGATACCTTGCGATTCGCTGGACACCCACTATCCTGTGGATCAGCGAGGCCGCCAAGCTTTGCGCGAGTGGCCGCCAACATTCGAGGAAGCTTCACCACATGAGCGACAGTGACGAGCTTTCGTCCGATGCATCGACCGGGGGGGGCGAGTCGGATGCTGCGGCGCGCGAGACGACGGGAATCATCGAGGCGATCCTGTTCGCCAGCGATTCGCCGCTGACGGCCGCCAAGATCGCTCAGGTCGCCGACTTACCTCAGCAGCGCAGCGTCAAGGACGCCATCGAAGAGCTGAACGCCCGCTACGCCGATTGCGGCTGTGCGTTCCGGGTTGAGCAGGTCGGGGGGGGATATCAGATGCTGACCCTCCCGCAGTATCACGATGTGCTGGCCAGGGCGCTGCGGACGAGGGCGGAGACCAGGCTCTCGCAGGCCGCCCTGGAGACGCTGTCGATCGTCGCCTACCGCCAGCCGATACTGCGGGCCGATGTTGAGGCCATCCGCGGCGTCTCCTGCGGCGAGGTGTTGCGCGGGTTGCTGGAGAAGCAGCTCGTCAAGATCGTCGGCCGTGCCGAGGTGCTGGGCAGACCGATGCTGTACGGGACGACGCGCCGATTCCTTGAGGTCTTCGGTCTGGGGGACCTCGAGGACTTACCGAAGGCACACCAGCTGCGCCGCCCGGGCAATCAGAAACCCACCAAGACCGACCCCAAACCCCAATCTCAAGGCGAGCAGACCGCCCCGCAGACACCCCCGCCCGAGGCCGGCTGAGACAGCGCAAAAAAAACCGGCCACAAATTCTATCCCCACGGCCACCCTCGAAGGCGATGATGTATACTCACAGCTATGCTGCCGTTCTCTTGGTTTTGGCCGCCGGTGCGGGCATCGTCAGCGGGCGCGGCGGGATGCGAACGAGACTGTCCAAACCGAACGGGCCCGGCTCGACACCGAACGCGGCGTAATCGGCAAACCACTGCCCGTCGGCATAATAGCGGAACTTGAACTCCCCCGGCGGAAGGCGCAGCTTCATCGACCAGTATCCGTCGCCATTGCGAACCATCGCAAGCTCGTCGAACCTCCAGCCGTTGAAATCCCCGATTAGGTATACGGATTCGGCCTGCGGCCTGAAGAAGGCGAACTCGGCCCAATCATCCGTTATTGTGACCATCGTAACCCCTTTATGAAAAAAAGCTTATTTCGCAACGAACTGAAGGTCTCACCCTACCGTATCCGTTGCCCTTCGTTGAAAAGATCGGACCGATCTAGGGCCGACTTGAATAGCGCGGGGTCGCGTGGCGACCCGATGTGATGCAACTGTCATTTGCTATTATGGCGCTGTCAACCGGCGCTTTTAGCAGCAGTGATTTTATCCACCCAGGTGCCGCCATCCCGGCCGAATCGTAACGGCAGACCAGCGAACAGGCCGCAAACAGCGGACGAGGAGCACGTTTTTCTTGTCCACAAGACGCCCCGACCGGACAAATCCCCCCGGCGCTGGACAAGGTGTTCGCTTGCAATCGGACCGGTCCGGCGCTACACTCCCACGGTACATCGGGGCCTTACCGTCGCCCGCAAGGTCTGAAGGATACAGGAAATGGCGTTGGCATATTTCGACTGCTTCGCGGGGGCCGGTGGGGACATGATCGCCGCGGCGCTGATCGACGCCGGGTGCGACTGGGA